>JAGGZZ010000130.1 GCA_021161765.1 Candidatus Methanophagales archaeon
ACATTATTTTTGTCATTAATAAAAGTATCCCATGAAAATAGAGGGTTAATACAGGTAAATATGGCTGTTTTAGGAGGGAGTATGGTGGCACTCCATGATGTTGAACTTTAACAGCAGGTAATTAGTGGCATAAAATTAGTTACTACAATTTCTGTAATGAATACCGGAATAGGTAAATGTATGCGATTTCTGCTGATTTTTGTGCGCGTTTGGGAGATATTTGATTACGTGGAAATCCCTGATAAAGATAGATTCATACGTGCATACGATGATGGTGATGAGAAGTATTTTTATAGAAATGGAGTGCAAGAAGCTCGTTGGATAGTGCTTGAAAGAAAGAATAAAATCGAATTTTCTGAAACCATAAAAGATTATTGGAAACAAGCATTAATAACTGAATTAAAACGGAGTAAGAAATCAGGATTTAAGAAATTTCATGAGCCAATTGTTTACGAAGCAGTAATGAATTTATCGTATAGGAATAAACTTTTGGAGGAAGTTTATCATGAACCTTCAAAAAAAAGCACATCGCATAACATAGGATAAAAGGAAAAATCAAAGATTTTTCCCCAATCCCGCTTTCAGCGGAACTTCTTTTATCTTCGATACGTTATATGAAATAGAGAAGCTGTCTCGCAATTGCTTTTGACACCAAAAATTTCGCTTCTTTTTGGATTTAAGCCCTATTTGCCTTCCTTTTTCTCCCGTTTTTGAATTGCTGGACAGCCCATAGAGGCAATAAAAGGGATATGTCATGCAAAAACAATTTTTATTTTCAGTATTCACCATGTATTAATTCAAAATCATTATTGTTGGAGTTGAAATGAAAAAAATTATTTCGGTATCTCGTAGAACAGATATTCCAGCATTTTACGGGGACTGGTTTATGAACAGATTGAAAGAAGGTTTTGTGGGCTATATTAACCCATTTGGAGGACAGAAATATATCGTATCTCTGAAACCGGAGGATGTTATATGCTTTGTTTTCTGGTCAAAGAATTACGAACCGTTCATCGAAAAATTGAAGATTGTTGAAGATAGGGGCTATAAATTCTATTTCAACTACACGATTACCGGATTACCAAATATCTTTGAATGCAATTTAGTAGAAAAAGAGATTGCAATCGATGCCTTAAAAAAATTAAGTCGTATGTATTCACCAAAGCACATAAATTGGCGATATGACCCCATTATTATTTCAGATATTACGGATTACGATTTTCACATTAAAAATTTTGAGAATATCGCATCTACACTTGAAGGATATGTCGAGCGATGTTATTTTAGTTATGCAATCCAATACGGAAAAGTGAAGAGGAATTTTGATAAATTTCAGAGAGAAAATGCTATAAAAATTATTGACCCCGATAAGAATTTAAGAATTGAGCTTGCGAATGAACTGGCAGAGATCGCAGGTCGATATAGTATTGAGATGCTTACGTGTTGTGGCAATTATTTGATTGGTCCAAAAATCGGAAAAGCGCATTGTATTGATGGGAAGATCATCGAGGAATTGTTCTACCAGGATGGTTTCGAATATAGTGAAAAGCCAACGAGAAAAGAGTGCGGGTGTACGGATAGTACAGATATTGGAACTTATGATACATGCCCGCATGGATGTATTTATTGCTATGCAAACGTGAACAAAGAAAAGGCATATACACGATTTGAAAAACACGACAAAAATGCGGCGTTTCTGGGTTACACCAAAGAGGAATCGGATAAATGGGTAGAAGATGTGAAAAGTAAAGAAAATGAAAAAGGAGGGGTTAAACAGATGAAATTATTTTAATAATATCTGTCCCACTTCACATAACACAGCATACGATAAAAACTTTAAGGGGGAAAAAAATTACAAAACCGCAAAACCGAAAGTATTTAAATGTGAAAATGAAAATATCTTAAAAGATATAAAGGGGGAAGGATAATGAAGAAGAAGTACAACCAGGTGTACCAATTTAAGATCACGCTGAAGGGAATAAAACCACCGATTTGGCGCCGAATACAGGTCCCGGAAACTTATACATTCTGGGATCTACACGTCGCCATTCAAGACGCGATGGGGTGGATAGATTATCATCTGCATGAATTCGAGCTGGAGAATCCGTCAATGGGTTTAACGGTGAATATAGGAAGCCCTAATGAAGATTTTGGTGAAGAAGTTCTTCCAGATGGGGGACAAAAAATAGCTGACTATTTCTCGATGGAAAATCGAACGGCAGATTACGTATATGATTTCGGTGATAATTGGGAACACAAAATACAATTGGAAAAGATACTTCCACGAGAAGAAGGTGTTCAGTATCCGATATGTATAAAAGGAAAAAGAGCATGTCCACCCGAAGACTGTGGGGGGATTTGGGGGTATGAGGAGCTTTTAGAAATCATACGAAATCCCGAGCATGAAGAGCATGAAGAGATGCTGGAGTGGCTTGGTGGCGAATTTGACCCGGAGCATTTTGACGTTGAAGAGCTCAGTTTTGCTGACCCTGATAAACGTCGCAAAATGGCATGGGGGTAGAGTGCAGCACTGTCAAATTTTATAGTGAAATTGCTATATCCTCAAAATTCACCGCAGAGCACACGGAGAACGCAAAGGCAAAATAAATTATTTTTCGACACAGATTAACGCAGATTAACACAGATGATAAGAATCAACACGGTTAAACTAAAATAAATCTGCGTAAATCCGTGTAAATCTGCGTCTTAAATAGAAGGAAGGTTAAAACTCTGTGTACCCGGCGCTCTCCGCGGTGATAAATCACTATATTTTTAGACAGTGCCGTCAGCTCACCGGGCTCCCTACCAATTTTCCATCTTCGTCAATTTCCTTATTTAATATCCTTTCGCCGGAAATCGGTTTGCCATCATCAGCAAGTATTATAGGCACGACGACAATAACCAGCTTGCTCAAACCTTTTTTAAATCGTATCGCATTTATCTCCTCTGCACGCAGGAGAGTCTCTTCACAGACAACAATGCAATCAACCTCCGGGTCCGTGGTTGCAATACCGTACGAATCGCGTATCTCAATAATTTCGTATTTTTTATTTTCAAATTTTTCGATAAAGTCAATTAATTTCTGCTTTCTATCTTCGTATCTCCTCGTCTGCGTGGCACGAAACCGATTGGCAAACTCATCAGAGGCTAATCCAATGTCCACGGATTCACCAATCATAAATGCCGTTGTTAATAACGCTTTGTGCCCCTTGTGTAACACATTGAAGGTTCCTCCGATTGCTACTTTATTAAACATTTTTGACCATCCTCGACTGAAACCCGTGATACATCGAGAATCCCTCCGCACCCTTTTGCTCTTGCTTAACGTCAAACGAAACCGTTGCTGAATACAATGCGTTTGGCGATTCTCTCCCTACCACTCGCGCAATGCCCTTCTCCAGTTTCACATACACCGCACCGTTTACCCTTTCCTGCGTCTTATCTATAAAGGCGTTAAGACTCTCGTAAAGCGGGTCCATGACTAAACCCTGATACACTAACTCACTCCACGCGGAATCAACGAAATCCTTAAACCTCAACTCGTTTCGCGTTAAGACAAGCTGTTCGAGGTCACGATGCGCCATCAATATTATAGTAGCTGCGGGATGCTCGTAGTTCTCGCGCGACTTAAAGCCAAGAACTCTGTCCTCAATTATGTCCGTTCTACCAATGCCGTGCTTGCCTCCTGTTTCGTTCAACTTTTTTAGTAGCGAAACGCCATCCATTTTTGTCCCGTTTATCGAAACAGGAGCACCTTCCTCAAAGTCAATTTTTAGTGTCTCTGCATTTTCAGGCGCTTTATCCGCCGAAACAGTCCACTGAAATATCTCTTCAGGCGGGACGAAAGAAGGCTCTTCCAATTCCGCTCCTTCTATGCTTCTGCTCCAGATATTTTCATCCACACTCCACCGGTGCTCGGGTTTAAGTAAAATGCCGTGCTCCGCAGCATATTTTCTCTCCTCCGCCCTCGTCAAACTCAGCTCCCTCATCGGTGCGACCACGTCAAGGTCAGTGGTTCTGAAAACGGCGTCAAACCTGAGCTGGTCGTTACCCTTGCCTGTGCATCCATGTGCGACCGCATCTGCGTTCTCTTCCATTGCAACTTCCACCACGTGCTTCGCAATCAACGGTCTCGCTATCGCCGTCCCGAGCACGTAACCCTCGTAGTTGCCATTTGCTTTTATTAATGGAAAGATATAATCACGCACGAACTCCTCTTTCGCATCTATTTCCCTATACGAGTCGCACAGCTTCGCACCTCTTTCTTTAGCCTCTTTTAGCTCGGTTTCTGGCTGCCCTACGTCCACGGTTACGGCAACCACGTTGTCATAGCCGTAATGCTCTTTGAGCAGCGGAATGCAGACCGAAGTGTCCAGCCCACCCGAATATGCAAGCACTACTTTTTTCATTATTGCATGTAAAGTATAACTTCCTTCTATTTAAGTCACAGATTTTTTCTTTTTGGTGGACTGGGCTGGCTAAGGCATTGCTCTTTTCATCTGTGTTAATCTGCGTTAATCTGTGTCTTTTAAGCCCTTTTATACCTTGCCTCTTTCATATCCACCGCAAAGAACTCTCCCGCTACGTGGCACAGCGGTTTCGCTTTATCCACAGCCATCACGCCCGGTTCTTTCCAGAATTCGTCCTTCACGCCCGCTGCCAATACGCTTCCCGTTATCCAGATATGGTCGTCTAATTCAACGTATTTTTCCAGTTTGCATTCTATCCATGCTATCGCCTCTTTTATCCTTGGAGGCTTCACCGCCTTCGCCTTTTCTTCCGTCAGTCCCGCATGTGCTATCTCGTTATCCTCATACGGATAATCCGTTTCCAGCACGTGCATTAACGCACCAAGCTCTTTTCCTGCCACGTTCACCACAAACTCGCCATTCGCCCGGATGTTCTTCCACGTATCGTGTTCCGAATTGCACGAGAACCCGTACAGAGGTGGTTCAAAGTTCATCGGCGAATTAAGGCTGAACGGCGCTGCATTTGCTATCCCTCTTTCCGATATTGTCGTAACGACCACTACAGGTCGCACGAGTACTTTCGTATATGCTCCTTTTTCGAGTTCCATTTTTTTTATCTCCTTTTTTAAAACCACAGATTACACAGATTTTATTCAAACTCTTCTAAAAGGTTTTCTAATTATTACCCCTCCTCCACTTTCCCTTCCTTCATAAGTTCTTCGGTAGCTTCCACGGTAGTTTTTAAATCAAGCCCAAGCTCATCTGCAACATCGTCAGGATAGAAAATTTCGCCTTTATATTTATCGCAATATTCCAAAATCACACGCTTCGCCTCTTCTACCGTGGTCTCTCTTACTTCTACAACCCTGATATTAAGCGGTAAAAATTCTTTTAGCCTCGACAGTTCTTCAAAAGCAGCTTTTAACTCACTGATCTCCGAACTAAGTATGTCTATTTTTTCACCCAGCATCTCAATTCTTCTGTTTATTTCCGGCAACGAATCCCCTTCCCTTATCTTCGTGAAATCCGGAATTGAAGTTACACTCCTATCTGCTATCCCGCTTCCGCTTTTACTCTGACTCATATCTATCCACCATTACGCACCTATTAACTCCTCGCCTTTGTCTATTATAAATCTACACGGAGTAGGGAGTTTATAACTTGCCCTTCTCAAAGCTTCCTTCGCATCGTCGAAATTTTGCGCCTCTACACCTACACTTAATATCCTCTGCCCGGGCTTCACCCGTGCAGCAGAGCTCACGGCTTTTCCAAATGCGTGCCGCATCCCGCTTGAGACCCTGTCCGCACCCGCGCCCGAAGCTATTTTGTTCTCACGCAGCACGTGATGCGGATACATCCTTATTTTCAAGTAAAAATTCTTTCGCCCCACTTCCTTCACCAGGTACCTGTTAGCAAAGATCCTCGCTGCTTCTAACGCGTTATGCCTTATTTGACATGCTTCTTTCGCAACCAGGGACAAAGCAACAGGAAAATCCATGCCCATGCTCAGATTGCCCATATCAAAAAGCGCTATCTTGCTTCCCGGGATTCCGCCCATATACGTCTTTCGCACATACGCATGTCCCGTTACTTTCGTGTACTTACGAGCTGGTTTTTTTCCCATGTTACAAATACTTCTCCCACTCTTGCTTAAAAACCTTTCTTTAATATAATTGAAGGATACCCTAAGTAAGGAATTCTTACTTTCGCCACGGCTACGACCCATTCTGGTCTTACAGGCTCAACCCCAAGCATTGGCTGGTCATATCCGGCATTATTATCCCCTTTTGTTATGTATCCCGCATGAGGCGCAGGCTTTCCACCTGGCATCTCTTCTCCTTTCTCTACCCAGTACATTGCTCTATGTATGATTGGAGTTGCACCCGTCAAACCGTTCGGGCGATATATAATCACATCGCCGTACTTTTCAAACGACGTATAATTGAGCTTTTCACCTGTTTCGTATGTTGTGATGTTTGTGCGATGAGGTGATTGCACAAAAATCAGGTCCCCTACCTGCATATTGGGCTCCATGCTGCCTGACTCGACGGCGAAGCCCACATGCCATGTCCCCGTAGCTGCGTATGCAACCGAAATTATGAGGGCCACGATTACTAATGCTTCGACCAGGCTTTTACCTGCTTCTATCAACGCTTCTTTCATTGTATATAAAGTATAACTTCCTTCTATTTAAGACACAGATTTACACTGATTTACACAGATTTATTTTTTTTCTTGTAGAAAAAGAAAAGCATTTACAGAAAAATAAAATATAGTCATTGCAATAATAAATTGCAAATAATGAACCACGAGATTTCACGAGATTAACCCCCACACTTTTTCTTTTTTGCAAAAAGAAAACCTGTGCTAAAAGAAAAAAATAATCTTGTGTAAATCTGTGTAATCTTGTGGTTTTAAAATACTTTTCGGAGTGACTATAAAATGAACACCACCACTTCCACGGGATTCGTCTATCACGCAGATTACCTGAAGCATGACACGGGCGTTCATCCTGAGACGGCGGAACGACTGAGAGTCATAATACGGAAACTGGAAGAAACGGGAATCGCGGAAAAGCTGCGAAGAATTGTCCCGACAAAGGCGTCGAATGAGCAACTACGGCACGTGCATACTCCCGAATATATAAAAGAAGTAGAAGCGATGTGCAGGAGGGGCGGGGGCGCACTTGACCCGGATACGCCGTTATGTGCGGATACCTATGAAATAGCGATGCTTGCCGCAGGAGGCGTAACAAAAGCCGTTGACGAAGTAATGGACGAATCAAATAGCCTGAAGCACGTTTTTGCTCTGATAAGACCACCGGGACATCACGCTACCCCGAACAAAGGCATGGGATTCTGCATATTTAATAATATTGCAATTGCTGCGGAACATTTAAAAAGGGAATATGGCATCAACCGCGTTTTGATTGCCGACTGGGACGTGCATCACGGAAATGGCACACAAGAGGTGTTTTTTGAAGACGCTTCGGTTTTGTATTTCTCCACACATCAATACCCTCATTATCCCGGCACGGGATGGCTAGATGAAGTAGGTAACGGGGAGGGAGAGGGTTTCACCGTTAATGTCCCGCTGCCAGCAGGTACCGATGATGACGGCTACTTATATGCATTGACTAATATATTAGTGCCGATAGCTATGGAGTTCCGTCCTGATTTTGTGCTCGTATCCGCCGGATTTGATGCACATGCTGCCGACCCGTTGGCATCAATGAACGTGACGTCTCGTGGGTTTGGGCAGTTTACGGCTCTGCTAAAGGATATAGCGGAAAAGAATGGCAACGGACGAGTTGTAATGGCTTTAGAGGGCGGATATAACCTGAATGCCATTGCAGAATCTGCTTTATCGGTTTTCAATTCACTGTTATCCGATGAGAGCGAGTTAAGGGTAAAAGAAAGAGAAATAAGAGCAAGTGAGCAAGTGCGAGTAAGAGTGGAAGAGGTAAAAGAAGAGCAAAGAAGATACTGGGATATATGAAGGGATTTATCACCGCCGAGAGCGCGAAATTAGAGGTTTAGTTTATTAGCGGTTCAGCTCGTTAGCTA
>JAGGZZ010000222.1 GCA_021161765.1 Candidatus Methanophagales archaeon
ATATCCATAGAGCAGCACTGGGTACGGAGGATGGATGGTAAAAAAATAGTAGACAGTGATTTTGGACGAAAGCGTTTTAATTTCCCTTATGATAGGGATAAGGCATTAGCAATGTTTAAATCCATAAGGGAGCTATTAGGAGATGCTTTAGGTGCGGGTGCCGGTGCGGGTGCGGAACTGGAGAAAGAAGTAGAAGAGGAATTTGGTGAAGAACTCGAAGGCCTTGAAGAGGAGTTGTAGTTCGGGTCTAAAACCAAAATCGCCGTTCCTTTCCGTTTTCGAGTATAATCGCGACTTGTTAAAGGCAGCAATGGCAAATACCTACATCGAAACGGTAGGATCAAAGGAGGATTCGAGTTTTAAGGCATTCATTATAGAGCTGTATGAGATGAGCAACGAGAGAGTTGCACGGGAAGAGAGGAAATCCGCGAGGGGCACTGCATAGACACCTGGGAGCTATGTAGTGATAGACCATTGAAACTTCGCTTTTTTAGGTGTACTTTTTCAAAAAGGAAAATTTAAGTTACCGTCTGTATTTGTCATAATTAATGAGGATGTTACCATGGCAGCAAAAAAACGATACGGGAAGATGGATTTACTGCATAGAAGGAAGATAAACAGAAAAACGAAGCAGCGAGCGTAGAACTTATTTCCCTCATGTATTTTTATCTTTCTCCATCTTATATTAAAACCATGTTTCTCGAATTCAAAAAAGAAGTTGAGCATCTGTTGAAGGAGGCATTGGAAAAAGCGTCTTATGAATATAAGGAGTTGGAAGCAGGATTAGATTTAGAGGAGAGTGAACATGCGGATATCGCATCCCGAGTTGCTTTCCCTTTAGCTCGTGCTTATAAACAGCCGCCGAAAATCATTGCAGCGGATATTGTAAATAGGCTTGAGATACCTGCTGAAAATACGTTGATATCGAATGCAGTTGCAGCCGGTCCTTATATCAACTTCTATGCGAACGATTTCTTCTTGCATAAGACTTTGCAGAGGATAAAAGAGCGAATATGGGTCGCAGAGAAGAAAGGTAAGATTATAATTGAGCATACGTCTGCGAATACTGATGGACCACTTCACATAGGACATCTCAGAAACGCTATTATTGGCGACGTGCTGGTGCGGGTGTTAAAGCGTGCTGGGTTCGATGTGGAAACGCATTATTACGTGAACGACATGGGGAGGCAAATAGGAGTAGTGGTGTGGGGTGCGGAAAGAATTGCTTTCGATGAAACTAAAAAAGCCGACCATGCCGTTGCTGACGTTTACATTGCAGCGAACAGGATGGTAGAGGAGAACAGCGATTTTTTGAAGGGTGTGGAGGAGTTAATGAGGAAATACGAGGCAGGAGAGGAAGCAGTAGTGAAGAGATATAAAGCAGTAGTGAAGAAATGTCTATCAGGAATTAAGGCATCTTTGGAAAGGTTAAATATTCAGCATGATTTGTTCGTTTGGGAAAGTGAATTTGTGAGAGGAGGAGCAGTGAAAGAGGTAATAGGAGAGTTAAAGCAAAGGGGGAATATTAAGTTCGACGGTTCTGCTCTTTTACTGAAACTGGAGGGAATAGAAAAGGAGCTGGTAATACAAAGGACTGATGGAACTTCGCTTTACACCGCGAGAGACCTCGCCTATCACAGATGGAAAAGCAATAGATGCGATAGGGTGATAGACGTGTTCGGGAAAGACCACGAATTGGTGTCGCAGCAATTGACAAAAGCGCTTCACATATTGGGAGTGAAGGCGCCGGAATTTGTTATTTTCGAATTTGTTTCGCTGCCAACCGGTTCTTTATCCACTCGTGCCGGTCGGTATATCTCGGCGGACGAGCTAATAGAAAAAATCGAGGAGAGGGCGTATGAAGAAGTGGATAAGAGAAGAAAAGATTTGGTTGAGGATAAGAAGCGTGAGATCGCACGCGAGGTGGGTATAGGCGCATTAAGGTATGATATGGTAAAAGTATCGCCTGATAAGCACATCACATTTGATTTTAAAGATGCGCTGGACATAGAGAAGAAAGGCGCTCCGTTCATTCAGTATTCGCATGCGCGTGCCTGCAGCATATTAAGAACTGCGGAGGCAAGAGGTTTTAGCGTGACGGATTACGATGCACCGGTATCGCTGTTAACGGAACGTAGCGAAAAGGAGCTGATAACGAAGTTGTCAAAGCTTGAATATGTCGTAGAAGAGGCGGCTACAGCGTTAAAGCCGCATCTGCTCGCTAAATATGCACGAGAGCTCGCTGAAAGTTTCAACTTGTTTTATAAATATTGTCCCGTATTGAATGCGGAGGACGAACTGAGAAAACCGAGATTGGTTCTCGTGGACGTGGCAAAAACGGTTTTAAGCGATGTTTTGCATCTGCTGGGTGCGGAAGCGCCGGAGGAGATGTAGAGAGCAAGAAAAAGTTATTAACCACAGATTACACCGATTAACACAGATAGATGATAAGAACCAACACGGTTAAACAACAAGAAAGAATAATTTTTGATAATCGGACGCAGATGAACGCGGATAATCAGGATTTCAAATATAAGGAATTGACGGAGGAGATTATTAAAATCTTCTATCGAGTTTACAATAAACTGGGTTATGGCTTTCTGGAAAAGGTTTATGAGAATGCAATGATGATAGAACTTAAAAAGAAAGGTATTCCTGCGGTTTCTCAATATGCAATAAAGGTGCTTTATGAAGGGGAAGTTATAGGTGAGTACTATGCCGATATACTGGTTGAAAACAAGGTAATCGTGGAGATAAAAGCAGCAAGAAGTTTGGTAAAGGAAAATGAAGCACAGTTATTGAATTATCTAAAAGCAACCGATATAGAAGTTGGACTTTTAGTTAATTTTGGCACTAAACCGGAAGTTAAGCGTAAGGCATTTGATAATTTGAGGAAATAGTTTTCTGCGTAAATCCGCGTAAATCTGCGTCCTAAATAGAAGGGCAGCAAGCAATCAAAGGCACTGTTGCAGGTGCTTTACCATGTGTAGCTTGCTTTGCTTTCCTATCCTTCAAGTGCGTTTCGTGGTCACCACAGATAAACAACAACCCGTCCCTTTCGCCAACTGCAGTTGCAATTGCCCTCATATTTTCATCCGTAGCTTTTGCAGCAACACTCAAATCCCAGCCCCTGTGTGCAAACCGGTCAATTGCACGGAGATGAGAAAACACCAACCTCAAGTCCTGCTTTTTCAATACGGAAATCGTATGTTTTTTTATTAACTCGTCGTATTCAAATATGTCTTCACGGTCATCAACTGCGAATACATAGCTTATTCTTCCCCAAAGAGGTTCTGCACCCTTCGTTTCTATTGCCGCTGCTGTTGGCTGACCCTCATCCTCCAATATCTCCAAAATGGAGTTTACATTCGACGTGCCCACATCTTCTCCTGTGAGAATCCCATGCGATTCTGGTCGTAACCCGGTGAGAATGGAAGCAATTGCAGGTGTTGTATGATTGCTTACCGTTTTGCACTTGAATAGAACGCCATCTCGCTCGACAAGGTCGTGAATTCCCCTTAATTCAGCTGCGAAATCGGAATAAAACCGGAAGTCAAGACTGTCTATTACTACCAATACCACCACTTGAGGGATAGGTTTGCGAGAATACGCGAACGTGAGTATTTGCTCGACTGGTCGTGCTTGCGAACACAGATGCACACCGAAAAACTCCGCCAATGTAGGCGCTATTTGTAATAGGGAAAGAGTTTGCATAAAAAACATTACTCGCTCGTGGATTATAATTCTTTTCGCTTTTGAAGAAAAACTTTACCAACAACTTTTTTTACCTTTGGTAAAAACATTCTCTTTGTTTTTCTTTTAGCACAGGTTTTCTTTTTTCTAAAAAGAAAAAGTGTATGGAGAAAATAATAATCGAGCCTGTTTGGTTTGATTCGCTGGGTGCAAAGTCCTCATGCACGCTGGTCGAAACGCCCGATGTAAAGATATTGATAGACCCTGGAATAGCAGTAATGCAACCCTCCTTCCCCGCTTCGGATGCAAAGAAGCGACAGTGGCGCGAGGAAGGCAGAAAAGCGATAAAAAGAGCAAGCAAAGAAGTGGATATAATTATAATCTCGCACTACCATTATGACCATTACTTCCCAACCGATTTGAGCATTTATAAAGACAAAATACTGTTCGCAAAAAATCCCAATGAATACATAAACGACTCACAGCGAGCACGAGCAGCCAGTTTCTATTCCTCTCTCTGTGTGACTTATGGGGAAACAAACCTTGAATCATTAATGAAAACAAAGAGAGGAGAGAGAAAATATCCTGACCCATTGGCTGATTTACCGATAGCTTGCCACAAGGATTTTGGCGATTATAATAAAAGAAGAGCAGAGCTCTTTGAGAAAGGGAGAAGATGGTTCGATGGCAGAGTTGCTAACTGGGTAAAAAATCCGGTGATTCCTGAACTCAACTTTCCTTCGCTTAAAGTAAAATATCCCGAAGGCAAGAAGTTCAAATTCGGTAATACCTCGCTTCGATTCAGCAAACCGCTGTTTCATGGAATAGAGTTCTCACGCGTGGGGTGGGTGTTTTATACCATTGTCGAGCATGAAAACGAGAAATTCATTCATTCTTCTGACCTCGACGGTCCTATAATCGAGGATTATGCGCAGCAAATAATCCACGAGAATCCGCAGGTGCTTATCCTGGATGGTCCCATGACCTATATGTTTGGCTATTTGCTGAACCGGATTAATTTAAACCGGGCAGTGGAGAATACAGTGGAAATAGTACATGAAATTGATGCGGAATTGATTATTTACGACCATCACTTGCCGCGGGATAGGAAATTCCGGGAAAGGACTGAAAAGGTGTGGAAAGTAGCGAAGGAAGAGAATAAGAAAGTTATGACTGCTGCGGAATTTCTGGGACGGGTGCCGGTTGTGCTTTCAATAGGGTCTTAATAACTGTGCTCAAAAGCGGTGTTGGTTCTGTGTTATAACGTTTTGCGTGTTTGCGAAGTGCCGAAGGCATTTAGGTGAGCGGGGCGAACCGCAAACATGCTGTTAGATGAGGTTGTGGTCATGCTCATCGTTAACCTGCTTTTTGGAAAAGCTGAATGGTCCGAAGGGTGTCATCCGTGAAATATGTCTCCTTACCACGACAGCTTTCAGCGATCCCCTTTAAGATATCACGAAAATCCCAGAGAATAATACCTTCCAGGTCTGCCTCTTCCTTCGCTTCTGCTGTCCAACTCCAAGTCTCGATTACTTTTGTATAATTACTCTTCTTGAAACAGTATTTTTCTAATTCGGGAAGCACCTCCTTTGGACCGAATTTTCGCTGAATAAAATATCCTATAGTTCTCCGCTGACCCGCCTATTCAACACGTTTCTTGAGCCTCTCTTGTGAAAACTTCAGACATTTTAAATCTCTATTACCACGCCAGCACCACACCAAACGGCTTTTTCTGAATACCGCCTCCTTATTTCCTCCTTATGAACCGTGCAGTGACAGGGTATTATCATTTTCAGCGTCTCTAATGACTTCAGGTTGTCGAACCCATGAAAACCGCCTATCACACCGTAGAGTTCTCCGAACCCCTTTGCCGCCTCTAAAATGTTTTCCAATCCCGGATGCGCACAGCCGGTCAAAACAACTACGCCTTCGCATTCTTTTGTATCCAGGACCAGTGACTGCTCCTTTATCCCTGCTCCTGCCCTGAGCTCTCCCGTTGTATGAACCCCGGGAACAATGTCCGCAGGTCCCGAGACCTCAACGACTTCCGCAGCCTTTTCCTCAATCCTTTTCTTTGTTCCCCTCGTGAATGAACTGGGTACATACACCGCGACATTTTGGTGTAACACGGCATCAAGACCGCCAATATGGTCCCAGTGCTCGTGCGATAGTGCGATAATTTCAATATCTTCTTTTTTTAGCTCCAACCGCTGCATGTTACGCGATAAAATTTCAGCCGACGCACCCGTGTCAAACAGTATGCTCTTCTCTGCTTCGAGCAGACACGCAAACCCCCAATCGCTCTCCAATCCCTCTTTCGCCTCATTATCATACACTATTCTCAGTTTCATTTTTCTTTCCCCTTTATTTATATTTAACTATTGATTTCTTAGTTTAATTATCTTAAAAGAAAAGAAAGGAAAGGAAAAGAAATGGAATTGAAGAAACAGATTGAGATAATAAAGAATGCGAGGCTAATAGCATTAGCAAAATTCATTATTCCTTTTTGTATCGCTGGCGTAGCGGTGCTGTTATTCTGGCTCGCCGGTCCTGAGACATACACAAAATATGCAACCGTGTTCAGCATTTATTCTTTTGTACCCATTGGGGGTCCGTTAGCTGCTGTTGTTGCTGGCTTAAGACTTGATATCTCCAGGATAGCGCTCATATCCTTCCTCATTTTTACTGATGGCATTCTCGCATTGTTTTTGGTCTGGAACTTCGATTATGCAAAGAAGATACCCGGTTTAGGAAAACTTGTAGAAAGAGTGGAGGAAAGTGGAGAAAAGGCGATACAGAAATACAAATGGGCGAAAAGATTCGGGTTCATAGGGGTTGTTATTTTAGTTATATTTCCATTTCAATGGACTGGAGCGGCAGTAGGCTCAATAGTGGGTAGGCTACTAATAGGAATGACGCCTTTAATGACCTTGCTTGCAGTGGTTCTTGGCACTTTTATTCGGTCTACCCTCTTAGTATATTTCAGTTGGCTTGTTACGCTCCTTGTAAAACCCTTTTTTTGAGTTCGACGATAGTGCGATAATTTCAATATTCTCTTTTTTAGCTTTCGCTTCGTTATCATATACTATTCTTAGTTTCATTTTTCTTCTCCTTTTATATCTGATACTTTCTTAATTAAAAGAAATGGAAATAAATGCGAAGGAAAAAATGGAGATGGTAATGCAGATGAAGAAGATAGCTTTAGCTAAACTCGTTATTCCTTTTTGCTTCGCTGGCGCCATGGTGATATTCTTCTGGTTTGCTGGTCAAGAAATATACACAAAATATGCGACTGTATTCAGTATTTATTCATTTATGCCTCTTGGCGGTGCGGTAGCTGCTATTCCCGCAGGTTTAGCACTTGGCATTCCCCCAGTAGGTCTTATATCCTTTATCATTTTCACTGATGCCGTCCTCTCTTTGTTTTTAGTCTGGAACTTCGACTATGCGAAGAAAATACCGGGTTTAGGGAAGCTTGTGGAAAGAGCGGAGGAAAATGGAGAAAAGGCAATAAGAAAATATAAATGGGCGAAGAGATTCGGATTTGTAGGGCTTGTTGTTTTGGTCATGTTCCCGCTTCAATGGACGGGTTCCGCAGTGGGATCAATGGTAGGTAGGCTAATTGGAATGACGCCTTTGATGACCTGGCTTGCAGTGATTGTGGGCACTTTTATCCGGTCTACCCTTACAACACTCATCTCTATTGGTGTTTTGTCTTTCCTGTAATTAAAGCCAGGGTGGCAGAGTGGACAAATGCGGTGGCCTCGAGAGTCACTGTCCCGTAAGGGACGCTCAGGTTCGAATCCTGACCCTGGCGTGAACAAGAAAACGATGTGATGTTTAGCTAACCACAAGATTACACCGATTTCCACAAGATTATTTATAAACTTTTTTGTTTTTTTCTTTTAGTACAGGTTTTCTTTTTGTAAAAAAGAAAAGGTGTTGTGTTAATCTTGTGAAATCTCGTGGTTCTTTTATTTTGAGCTAACGCTTCTCATTCATAGCTTTCAAAATGCTTAACCCTACAACACCACCAACCGCGAGATTCAGGTAATACGTGATGAGCCGCCATAGAATCACCACTATACCGAGGATAGAGGATTTCACGAATAGAGCGAACAAACCGGTAAATCCAAATTCCGCCACTCCACTGCCACCCGGTGATAGGGGTATAAGAACAAACAGCATGAGTATTACCTGCGCCGCAAACACATGAACAATGGCAGGCGGAGAGTCAAGCCCCATCAAAATCAACGATACAATGAAGAACTCCATTGCCCAGTATACGACCGTGCATATCAACGCCACAATAAGCTCTTGCCTGCCCTGTGTAATAAACATCTTCATGCTTGTAATAAATTCATACAGATGTTCACGCACCATATCAATGATCTTTTTTGCTTTATCCTGTCCTTTTATATGCCTTAAAAGCTTATACAGACCTGAGAGGTACCACTCTGGACAGCGGAACAACGATACAACCAGCATCAGGACGAGAACAATGAGGAGAACCGCGAGACATAAAAGAGCAAAAAAGCATGAATTAGGATTATGGAATATACCGTCTTTAAAGATAAAAAGACCCAGTGGAGCCATCAAGATTAAAAATATAAGGTCAAGGAATCGTTCACAGAAGATTATCGCTGTTGCATCACTTATACGTACCGATTTCGTCAGCATATATATACGCACCGGCTCGCCACCCACATGAGAAGGCGTAATGGCAGCAGTAAATACACTTGTTACAACCATCTTCAATGCATCCACGAGCCGCAGGCGGTTTCCTGTCGCACCCGTCAGCACCTTTAATTTTACACTCCACACGACCCAGGCGGAGATATGTACGATAATTGCGGCAATGAGATAGCCGGGACGAATGGCGACAAGTGCTTTTACCGTTTCTTCCGTTACCGTGAGGTACAGGATAACAACAAATGAGCTCAAGCTGATAAGGATACCTAATGCGATGGATTTTTTTATATAGCTGACCTTTCTATCTTTGTCCATAGTTATTTTTATATAGCAGTAAGCTTATTGTATAAATGAAATCAAATATACACTTGAGAGGTGCCGTGCAACATGGGGATAAAAACATCAGCAGAAATAGCGCAGATATTGAAAAAGAGATGGGACAAAAGCAAGGATAGCGATAAGAGGGATTGGAAAGTACTTGCCGGGATGAATCCCAAAGGCAGGTATGATATGTTCATTTCCGACCCGGAACGCGTATGGCAGCTAAAAACGGAACAGACGGGGAAGAATGAGGCAATAGGATTTGGTTTGGAAGTAGGAAAAATAGATGATGAGCTAAAAAAACTTATGGGTATGGGCGCGCCCGTCCCGTTTGGGTTGATTTCGCCGCAGAAAAACTCGAATTTAGCGATTGTTCTGGCGGGTGTCCAGCAATATTCTTCCGACTCCACGCATACGCTGTGTAAGGAATATATCTCAGAAAAGCAGGCGAAGCTGGACGATAAATTGGACTTGGAGATAGAGCGACTGAGCGGCGACCCCGTGTTAAGAAGGAAGTACAGAGAGCAAAAAGAGAGGGAGAGCAATTCGTATTTGTAGATGGTAAAAACCACGAGATTGCACAAGATTGGCACAAGACCAGAAAACAGAATTCTGACCTCTGTTCTCTGACTTCTTGTGTCTTCATATTTTCTCGTGGAAATCTGTGTAATCTTGTGGTTATAAAAAGGAGCTGAACAAATAGAAACGTTGTATATATGGCATTACACATAAATAAAAGGGGAATACGGGTGCTTGGTATTGCCGAAAGCTTTAAGCAGGGCGATAAAAAATCCGTGCTTGCCGGCGTGGTTATGCGTTCGGACCTCGTTATAGATGGTCTTGCCTTTGGGGAAGCCACCGTTGGCGGGATGGACGCTACGGATGGTGTATTGCACGTTTTTGAATCGCTGCAACGTGCAGACATAAATATAATGATGTTAAATGGATGCGTCATCAGCTGGTTTAACATTATAGATATAAAGCAGGTGTATGAGCAGACGGGGGTTCCGCTCATTTGCGTGACTTACGAAGAATCAGCGGGTCTGGAGGAGCATATAGCCCGGCATTTTGAAGCCGATGAGGAGCGGGATTCACGGATAGAAGCCTACAAGCGACTTGGAAACCGTGTTCCTGTGCGATTGCACGACAAATACGATGTTTTAATACGGTTTCTGGGTATGGAAAAAGACGAAGCTGCTGCGGTGCTTAAAAAATTCGCCACGCACGGAAACGGAAAAGTGCCCGAACCGTTAAGAGCCGCGAAAATAGCGGCAAGAGCGGCGTTTAGCAGATTAGAGGCTTAGCGGGTTAGCGGGTTAGTAAAAAGACAAACTTATAATCTATGGAAAAGAAGGATTAACGATGAAGAATTTTAAGGAATTTATAGCCATTGCACGTGGTTCTTGCGCAGAGTTGGAGACCCTTAATAATTATCGCGCATAAACTGGGTTTTATCCAAGACGACGACTTTAATAAATTATCTCCGAAGGTAGAAGAACTATCAAAAATGCTCTCCTCCCTCTACTCCAAAAGAAATTCCAACCCGCTGCCTTACTAACCCTCTAAACCGCTATACCCCTATACCCCTAAACAGGTATTTAATCTCTTGTGGTATAAATTCTAAGCACTGAAGTCAAAATGTATAAAAAATTATAGACACAGATTAACGCAGATGATAAAGATCAGCAATGTCTAACTTAAATTTAGAAAGTCCGCGTAAATCCGTGTCTTAAATAGAAGGAAGCTATACCTTATATACAATAAAAAAATGCGCAAAAACACGATCAAAAAGGAAGACATACTAAAGATTTACACAGACGGTGCTGCAAGAGGTAATCCCGGTCCCGGCGCATGTGCATTCATTTTTGTAAAAGGCTGTTTGAAGGATGGTGAAAATGAACCCCACAAAGGATGATTTAGTCTCCATATTCTTCTTCATCCCGTTTTGTCTGAACTATTTTCATCTTGATCTCCAGTACTATAATATTCTATATCCTATATCTCATCAAACAAATACCTTTATTCTAACCCATCCTCACCCAGCTCACACCCTCTTCATCTTCCGTCACCCGCAACACGTATTCCATGTAATCCTTCACCTCTTCTATGTGCGTAATCAGGAATATCTGCCGGAACTTCTTTGAAAGCTCGTTCAACGCCGTTATAATGTTCCGTTTACGAAGTGCGTCCTGCGAGCCGAAAATCTCATCCAGAATAATAAAATTCGTTTGAATCGCACTTCTTTCAGAGACAACTGCGGAAATCGCAAGTCGCAGGCAAAGATTCGCTAAATCCTCCTCGCCGCCCGAAAACCGGTTTATTTCATACGGCGTCCCGTCATCGTAAATGAACACGTCGTAATTCTCGTCCAGCTCCAGCATGCCGTATTTCCCATCCGTTAACCTCCTCAGCATATCCGATGCGTAATCAGAAAGCATCGGGCGAATCATACCCACCATATACACCTTAAAATCGTTCATTATCTTTTCAAGCAGGTGGAGATACATTATTTCCGTCTCTTCTTTCTCCTTCTCTTCAGCTAACCTCTTTTGCTCCGCTATCTCCACCAACACGCGTTCTATGACCTTGCATACGTTCTCAAACTCCGTTCGCATCTCCACGAGCTTTAGCTTCGTTTCGTTTAGTTCGTCCTGCTTGCGTTCGTATCCCGCCCTCATCTCCACATACGCCATCTTATCGAACGCTAATTCGTGTATTTGCCGCTGCAATGCCGTTATGTCCCGCACAACCTTGCTTTCCTGCTCGTTCAGCGTCCGCACGTTACGTTCCACTTCCTCTATCCGCCCTGTCTCTGCACGTAATCCGATTATTTGCCGGTACGCCGCTTCAAGCTCCCTTAAAGTGTAGATAACGTTTTTGTAGTCCTGTTCATCAAATTCCACGTCCCTGATGGGCGATAAATCATTCTTTACCGTCTCCAACTCATTTTTCCAGCGTTCCAATTCACGCACTTCATGTATTATCCCCGCTTCTAACTCCTTCTTCGCTCTAACTCGCTTCTCAAGCTCGTTTAACTTCGAAATGACCTCTTTATATTCGTTCTTGTCAAACTTAACCGTTTCAAACGGCTTCAAATCGGTCAAAATCCGCTCCAGTTCGTCCTTCCACCGATTCAGTTCCTTCTCTTCATGCTCTATTCTCGTGTCCAGTTCACGTTTCTTAGTTATGCTTTTCTCCAGCGTTTTGTTCTCTTGTATGCACGAGTCTTCCTCCCGCTCCTTAGAAACAAGTTCTTCCTTCTTCCTCTTGTATTCCGCATAACTCGAATGAAACTTTTCCTTCCTAACTTTTATCTCATTATCCAGCTTCTTTATCAATCGTTCGTAGTGCGTTTCCAACCGTCTCTCGCACATCGGGCATTCTCCGTCAGGACCCAGCTTCTCTATTTCCTTACGTTTCGCTATGCGCTCCTTTGCATCCTTCTTGTTTTGTAATGCCGTGGATTTGAGAGCGCCGAGCGAAGACTGTATGCTCCCTTTTTGTTTCCTTATCTCTTCTATCCGCCTCTTTAGTCTTTCCAGCCGTTCCTCGATACCTGCAAATTCGCCTCTCGCTACTTTCAATCGCCCTGTTCGCTCCTCTCTACCCCCGATTTCTAGCATTGCCTTTTCTTTCCGTCTCGTTAGCTCCTCCTTCTGTTGATGTTTTTCCCGTGTCTCTTCCATCTCCGCCTTTAGCTGCATCTGCGATTCAAGAGCATCTTCGACACCTTCAAACCCCGCCTCTTTCTCTTTTCCTTCTCTTATCTCTCCCTCTCTCCTCCTTATCTCCTGCTCAATTTGCTCTTCTCGCTTCAATAGCTCTCGTTTTCGCTGATATTTCTCGCGTATCGTATCGAGCTCTTCTTTCTTCTGTTTAAACATGAAATATTGTGCTTCTTTGTCCGCGATTTCGTCCAGCCGCTTTTTCTTTACTTGCAAATCCCTGAGCTCTTTTTCTTTCTCTTCTCTCCTCCTCCTCGTGTTCTCCAGGTCGCTTTTTCTCTCGCCCAGGTTATTGCTCAGTTCCATGTATTTCTCGTATTTTCGCGTGGCAGTTTCAAGTTCTTCTTTCGCTTCCCGCGCGTTTTTATCTTTCACCGCCTTATCGGCTTCTATTTCTTTTAGAATCGGTAGAAGCTCCTCTTTCCCTCTCTCCAAATCCCTCTTCTCGTTTTCAAGTACTTCTATCTTCTTTCTGCCTTCTTTATCCACCGTTGCGGCTTTTATACCCTCTATCTTTTTCTCTTTCCCTCTTTTATCGTCCCTTATCGCCTGTATGCTCTTTTCTACTCGTTCTATGCCAAGCATCCGAAGCACGAGCTTTTTCCGCTCCGCGGCTTTCATTGATGACAGCGCATTCAATTCCTTCTGCCTTGCGAAAACCGAAGTAAAGAAAGACTGGTAATCCATGCCTATTCTGTCCTCTATAACTCCTGTAACCTCCTCTGCATTGCTGGTTACGAGTTTCCCATTGATAACGAGACTCGCCTTTGGCACTAAATTCTTGCCTGTCATCTCTCTTACCACTCTATACTTATCGTTTTCCAGCTCAAATTCCAGGGCGACGCTGCAAGCATCATTAGCCGATGCACCTTCTCTTTTTATGAGTTCTTTTGTCGTCCTCGCGGCGTGATGCCCGAACAGGACCCACCCTATCGCTTCTATCAAAGTCGTCTTCCCGACGCCATTTAGCCCGATAATGCCTATGACGCCATCCGGGAATTCAACGTCCGCATTTTTATATTTTCGGTAATTCCTCAGTGTTAGCGTTTTTAATAGCATTGGCAATATTAAATAAGAATGAACTAAAGTAAGGATTCCTTCTTTTGGTTTTGCCTTTTTCTCATCCACTAAATTCACAGCTTTATCCACTGCTTTTTGGTCATCATCTTCTGAAATGATTTGCACAGAACTCGCGAATGCGTCTGCAAGATTCGCATCTATTAACAATAGCAAAATGCAAGCCAGTTCAACGCATTTGGATAATCCGGTCTAAGATCCATGTTCAGTTTTTCTATACTTTGTTCTAAAAATGACCGGGCAGTTTCAAAGTCCGGCTCGTCTCTTTCAAGTTCTAATCTTCCAAGCAGAGATAGAGTCCAGCCTGTGAAATGAGTATTTTTTTGCTCTTTTACCATTTCCAGTGCTCGTTCGTACATTTCTCGCGCTTCTTCCCGCATCCTTAAACCTTCCCGAACTATGAAGATTCAAAGTGGCATTAAAAATATTCACTGGGTTATCCTCCTCTTCCCGATTCCCTTTTCCTTTTAATCCAAACCAGTTTCTTAGCACCATTTCCCACAAAACGAATATCCGCTATTTAATGTTTTACTATTTCTGTGATTTTTGTCATGTAAAGTAAAAGATACTTTTCTGCTTCATAAGTTTCTTGATCTGTGCGCAATAACTTAGTTTTTGGTTTTCCTTAGACATCTCAACCCTTTTCTTTCCATATTCCAATAAACGCAATCTCTCGGAGATGAACAGCATATCTCCATGTATTTCCCAGAAACTTTCGATGCAACTATTGGGTAGCGTTCCGAATATCCCATTAGTGTGTTTATAGCGTCTTCCTCAGTCGTATATTTTGCTTTTCCCCGATTTACTAAATCTTCCGCAAGCTGTCCGATATGTAATCCTTTACTTTTGCCATGCGCTCACTGACCACCATCAATATCATCCTTTCAGTTCCACCATTTCAGCAGTTCAGGGTCGTGTTTCTCGCCGGATGCGAAATATACAGCACAGCGAAACATTTTAAGCCCTCTCTGCAAACGTTAATACATAGCCATTGCTTTAGAGTATAAATAACGTTGGAAGAAAAAATAGTCTATGGCAGTTAAACAAAAAGGAGCCCCTGCGGAAAGGGAAAAGAGAAAGGTAGATTACGACGTGGTTCTCATAGGCGACGTGTTCTATGACATAGCCACGATGCCCGTCCAGGATTATCCCGAGCGTGACAGGCAGATAGGATGTGAATTTATGCTCAGCATAGGCGGTCAAGCAGGTAACTGCGCTGCTGCATGTGCTTCCTTAGGGTTAAAAACCGCTCTTATTTGCAAGACAGGCGGTGATGTACTTTCAAAATGGATAATATCGGAGTTACAAAAATTGGGCGTCGACTGTTTCGCCACGATTGCCGAAAAAGAAGAGCTTCAGCATCCGGGAATAACGGTGAGCATATCCTTTGAAGATGGCAGCAGGTCAATGCTGTCGGACCGAGGAGCGAACTCGGACTTGAAGGAAGAAGACGTGGATTTTGAGCTGCTGACGAAAACGCGATTCTTGATGCGTGCGGGTCACTGGAACACCGAGGGTCTTTTCACAGTAAATGATAAAATACTCCGCACGGCGAAATCCGCAGGCGTTTATACCGCCGTAGATATCGGCTGGAGTGCGTACCTCCACTGGACTGAAACTGCAAGACAAACTGTTTTTGATTTCCTTCCTTCTGTTGATTTCCTTTTTGTTAACGAAGCGGAGATAAAGGGATTGAGCGGGAAGGAGAGGGGCGAGCACGAATTATTAGAAAAAGGATGCGAGAACGTGATTGTTCATAGGGGTGCAAAGGGCTCATCATGGATAAACAATGATTTTGAGAGGAACTGTCCCGCGTTCGATGTGAAGCCAATAAGCCCAACAGGTGTGGGTGACGTGTTCAACGCAGGTTTTATATACGCATTTCTGGACGGGAGAGAAGCAGAAGAGTGCCTCAAATTTGCCAATGCCTGTGCGGCAGCACATATAAGTAAAAAAAGATTGAGGAATTAGTCAAGGTTTTTACCGAAGATAAAAAAGTTGTTGGTAAAGCTTTTCGTTCTAAGAAAGGGTTTCTTGTTCGTTTCATCCGTGTTAATCTGCGTTAATCTGTGTCAATAATTTATTTTCTTGTATAGACAATAGAAATAAGTAAAGGGGAGTCAGAAATGGGAAAAGGGAAATTGATACCAGGTGCGTTTTTTGTCACTTCAGGAGCGGGAATGGACTTCGAGCAGGCTAACGCTTTTGACCTCGCTTTACACGATGCGGGTATAAGCGAGTGCAATCTGGTTGAAGTTTCTTCCATACTTCCAGCAAAAGCGGAGGCAATAGAGCGAAGCGAAGCGGTGATAACACCGGGAGAGATAACCTACTGTGTGATGTCAAGGGCAGATGGGGCATCCGGCGAGGTCGTTGGTGCAGGTATAGGATACGGCTGGATATGGGGAGAAAATGAGGAGGGGGTAGTGCAAAAAGACTTTGGTATTATCTGTGAGCACCACGGGCATTATTCGAGCAGGTATCTGGAGGAGAAGATAAAAGAGAAGTTGTATAAGATGGCTGAGACACGGGTTAGGGATAAGGAAACGAAACTACGAATGAAAATAGAGGAAAAGAAGTTGGAACTAAAATCCGTAGAGATAGAAGATGGAAAATTCGGCTCGGTAGTCGTGGCACTGGTGTTTAGATTATAAAGTATGACCTCTTTCTATTTAAGATGCAGATTTATACGGATTTGCGCAGATTTATTGTGCCTTTGCGTTCTCCGCGTGCTTTGCGGTAAAATTTAAGGATTTAGTATTTAAATGTTAATGTTAAAATGTTTAGTATAAAGATATTATTCATTGTTGAATAATAAGCGATAAAAGGAGAAGAGAGAGAGTGGACTTGGAGGAGTTACCCGGCGTTGGACCTGCAATAGCAGAGAAGTTACGTGAAGCAGGTTTGAATTCGTTAGAGGCGATAGCCGTAGCGTCTCCCGCAGAACTGGTGGCAACTGCGGAGATAGGCGAATCCACGGCAGCGAAGATAATAAACGCTGCACGGGTGGCTGCGGACATTGGCGGATTCGAGACGGGCGAAAAGATATTAGAAAGGCGACAGGGTATAGGCAAGCTAACTACAGGGTCAAAATCTTTTGATGAGCTGCTGGGTGGCGGTCTCGAAACGCAAGCGATGACCGAGTTTTATGGCGAATTCGGCAGTGGAAAGACACAAATAGCACATCAGCTCGCAGTAAACGTGCAGTTACCGCTGGAAAAGGGCGGGTTAAACGGCTCTGTCATAATGATAGATTCCGAAAACACGTTTAGACCGGAGCGAATAAAGGATATGGCAGAGGCTGCGGAACTTGATTACGCAGACGTTCTTAAAAACATACATGTTGCGCGTGCCTATAATTCAAATCACCAGATATTACTGGTAGAGAAGGCGGGGGAGCTTGCAAACGAGCTAAAAAATACCGAAAAGCCGATACGGCTGCTGATAATAGATTCGGCGACGGCACATTTCAGGAGTGAGTACGTAGGACGTGGAACGTTGGCAAACAGGCAGCAAAAGATAAACAAGCATCTACACGACGCACTTAGGTTTGCAGACATCAATAATGCGGTGGCGGTGATAACTAACCAGGTGATGGTGAGACCCGATGCCTTCTTCGGCGACCCTACAAGACCCATAGGGGGTCATATAGTGGGGCATACCGCTACTTTCAGAATATACCTGCGTAAGTCGAAAGGCGAGAAGAGAATAGCGAAATTAGTTGACTCGCCTAACCTGCCCGAAGCGGAAGCAGTGTTCTCCGTATCGAAGGCAGGAATCAGGGATTAATTAGCCCTCTGTTTCCATCTCGTCTTTGCACGTTTCGCACACCATCAGTCCGTCTACCATTACCAGGTCATTTGAGAAGGTTCCACATTTCTCGCATATCCCCTGCCCTATTCCTTCTCCTTCACTCCCGGTCCCGCCGAGTGTCTCCCGGTCCACGTTCATCTCGATTAAATCCGCCAGTATCGTGTTCATCTCCGACGAAACAGCGAGTATATCCACATCTGCAACGATGCCCACTAATTTATCATCTTCTATCACCGGTATCTTTCTTATCTTCTCCTCCGTCATTATTCTCGCTATGTCTGACAGGTGGTCGTTAGAGGACGCAGTTATCAGGGGCGTGGTCATTATATCCTTCAATTTCACGGTGCTTGGTTTTGTGTCCTTGCTCACCACCTCGCCGATTATATCCCCCTGTGTAACCATTCCCACGGGCTCGCCATTCTTAAGTACCACAATACTGTCCACACCGTATCTCTTCATCAGCTTCGCTGCATCCCTCACGTCTAACTCTTTATCTCCCTGCACTACCTCTCGTACCATTACATCCCTCAGCGGTATATCGGTTTCCATTTGTTCTCTACAATTATAATATAAACATAAACTATGAATAATTTAAATATATAGTCATTCCAATAATAAATTGCAAAACTACGAGATTTCACAAGATTAACACAAGACCAGAAATCAGAAAGAAGAGAAACAATTTAGTTTGGTGATGGGCATGGGAATGAAATACGTGATTTTAATAGGGGATGGAATGGCGGATTACCCGATTCCTGAACGAGATAACAAGACCGCTTTGCAAATCGCTTTTACGCCCAACCTCGATTTTATTGCTACCGCGGGCATCTGCGGCGCAGTAAAAACAATACCTGAGGGAATGGATGCCGGGAGTGACATTGCCACCCTCTCCATTCTTGGATACGACCCTGCGAAATATCACACAGGAAGGGGTCCGCTGGAAGCAATGGGGATGCGCATACCGCTTGATGAAGGCGATATAGCGTTTAGATGCAATCTCATAACGGAAAGCGAGGGAAGGATAGTGGATTACAGTGGCGGGCATATAACGAACGAAGAGGCAAGAGGATTGATAGCGGCGCTTAATGAAGAATTGCAGGTACGTGTAGAAGGGACTCAAGTTGAACTTTATCCTGGCGTTAGCTATCGAAACGTTCTGGTTCTCAAATCGGAAGATTATGCTTTTGAGCGTGAAAAAGAAGTTGGAGGGGCACCACCACACGACATAATTGGTGCACGAATAGCGGATGAACTGCCGGGAGAAGAGATATTGCGGAATATCATGCTTATTTCGAGAGAAATATTGGAGGGGCATGAAATAAACGTGAGAAGGGCGGCGGAGAACAAAAAGAAGGCGAATATGGTGTGGCTCTGGAGCGGAGGTAGAAAACCCTCAATGCCTGCGTTCAGTGATACGTATGCCGTAAGCGGTTCGGTGATTTCGGGTGTTTATCTTGTAAAAGGCGTGGGGCGGTGCGTGGGCCTGGGTGTGATAGACGTGCCTGGCGCTACGGGATATATTGACACAAATTACGCGGGCAAGGCGGAATATGCCTTGCGCAGTTTGAGGGAGCAGGATTTTGTTCTGGTTCACGTAGAAGCGCCGGATGAAGCGGGGCATTTGGGCGACATCAACCTGAAAGTGAAAGCGATAGAGGATTTCGATGCGTTGGTGGTGGGTAAGATGCTGAGGGGGTTAGAGGATGAATTTGCAGGTGCTGACGGGGGCTATAAAATATTAGTCATGCCCGATCACTACACGCCGGTATCAGTGAGAACGCACACAAAAGAGCCGGTGCCTTTTGCGATCTACGATTCGCGGGCACGAAATGAACAGAAAAAGGCAGGGGGTTTTGATGAGAGGTCTGCGAGTGAGGGGGATTCGGATGTGCTGGACGCTCGAGCACAAGAGTTGATGCGTTTATTCTTTAGAAAGAGCTAAAGGCAGGCTGAAGCAAGAAAATAAATTACCGACACAGATTAACGCTCGTGGGCTCTGCCCACGTCCCCGCAAGCCCTGAAAGGGCTTAATTAACACAGATGATAAAAATCAACAATCAGTAACAGCCACTTCCACAGCGGTTTGTACATTATCTTTTTGTCGTCCACTTCCTCTTCCTTATCAAGGTCTTCGGTTATCTCCAGCCCCTCTTTCAACTTGAACTCATCCATCGCCTTTACCAAGCTTCTTACCTCCTTCTCCTCTGTCTTTTCATCCAGGGAATAGCAAACCTGAATCTTCCACTCTTATTTAATCAATTGCTGAACCTTTTCTAAATAGCTCCATTTCCTTTTCCAAGTC
>JAGGZZ010000064.1 GCA_021161765.1 Candidatus Methanophagales archaeon
AACATTGTTGGTTCTTATCATCTGTGTTAATCTGCGTTAATCTGTGTCTATAATTGATTTTCTATTTTCTTGTTAGCTAAACCGCTAAACCGCTAAATGATGGAAGTGTAAACATCTATATTAAGCGAAGAAGCGATGGCTTTTGCTTTGTCCTCTACGAAAGGGCTAACCAGGATCAGTTTAGCGGGCTTTACCCCTTTCTCCTTCTCGTATAACATCCCCATTCTATGCAGTGTTGAGACATCTCCCCTTGAGGCACTTGATTTTATCTCTATGAGCCAGTGTTCCCCATTTTTCACCACTACGTCCATCTGAACTATACTTGGATGTCCAAAAACATAGCCATCCTTATCTTCCGTAATCCATTCGCTGACCTTTACTCCAAATCGGTCCTCAAACATCCCTCGAAGAGCTTGCCTGAATGCTGATTCCGCCAGTATCCCCCAGCGTGATCCTATCGCGGATAGCGTGACATCAAATTTTTCTATTCTCTTCGTATGTTCCTCTATCGTCATCGAATGCTCCTCCACCCTTTTTGTAAGCCCCACCAGTATCTACGAATGCTCCTCTACTCTTTTTGTAAGCTCCTTTATCGCTATTGAATGTTCCTCAAACATCGCATTAAAATCATTTCTAAGAGATTTTATCTCATCCAGAACCTTTGAAATCTCTTCTTTCGTGACAAAGGTAGCACTAAGTATCTCAAATACCTCAAACTTGAACTCCCGGTCTTCTTTTAAAAGGTGCAGAAGTTCCTCTTTGATAAATCCTTTCATCTCAGCATTCATATTTATTATCCCTTCTCCCCCTCTCTTCTTCAGATTTATTATAGTTATTCCAGTAATAAATTGCAAATATTAAACCACGAGATTTCACGAGATTGACACAAGAAATAGGGGTTAATAAGGGATAAAAACACAAATAGAACCCTGAAACAAGATTGTTACTATTGTTCTCTCGTGGAAATCTGTGTAATCTTGTGGTTAATTATTTTCGGAATGACTATATTTAAGTACAACATTGTTGATTCTTATATCATCTGTGTCAATAATTTATTTTAGTTTTTTTTTACAGATAATTGTCAATATTCTTAGTGCAATGTAAACTTTTTTATATCATATCGAAAAATATATAATGCATGTTAATATATCGATATGAACAACGATGGAAACTTTAGAGAAGATATTCGGGAATAATACACATACCAGGGTAATACTCCTGTTCTATAACAACGGCGGCTACTTCAATAATATCACCGGGCTTGCGAAGATGCTGGATAAGAGCCACGTCACCGTGAGAAAAGTCGTTTCTGACCTCATAGAGGCAGGGATATTGACTGAATTGGCGATAGGGAAGTCGAGGGTGATAAAGATAAATGAGAACAGCCCGTATACCGAAGCGCTTTTTAATTTCATCCATTCTATGCGCGATATAAAAGAGAACAAGAGCATAGGTGAGATAATAGAGCAGCGATCCGAGCGAGCAAAGTCATGAACCGGCAGAGAAAAATCCTAAATTCTAATTCCTAAATCCTAAATAATATCAAAATTCAAAATCCGAAAGTTCGTTCTTCTAAATCATACTGTTTTGAATTTCTTATTTTGGTCATTTGGATTTGTTTAGGATTTCGGATTTAGTATTTAGGATTTCAGTTTCCCTCTTGGCTATTGCCTATTCCCTTTTCCCTATTCCCTCACTTCACTATTTCCATCGCCTCTTCCGCCGAAACGCCCTCATGCACTACCTTGCTTATCGCTATGGTCATATTAGCCGGGTTATCATGCTGAAACACGTTTCTGCCTATTGACACACCCGCAGCACCAGCCGAAACGGCATCCTCTACCATCTTCAGCACTTCCGCATCCGTATTCGCTTTTGGCCCTCCTGCTATTATCACCGGCACGGGACAGCCCTGCACAACTTCCTTGAACGTTTCCGGGTCGCCGGTATAATTTGTTTTTATGATGTCAGCACCAAGTTCCGCACCTATGCGAGCCACGTGCTTTACCACTTCTACATCATGCTCGTTCTTTACCTTTTCGCCTCGTGGATACATCATCGCCAGAAAAGGAATACCCCATTCCTCACATACCATTGCCGTCTCTCCCAGTTCTACAAGCATATCCGCCTCCTTCTCGGCACCCACGTTCACGTGCATTGACACCGCATCGGCTCCTAAGCGCATTGCCTCTTCCACCGTTGCCACGGTTACCTTATTTAACGGGTCGGGTCCCAACGAAGTGCTTGCAGATAAGTGGATTATCAGCCCTATATCCTTGCCATAACCTCGATGCCCAGCTATTACAATGCCCTTATGCACGAGTACCGCATTTGCACCTCCTTCTGCTACCGCGTTTACCGCGCGCCGCATGTCCACCAACCCGCGTATGGGGCCTGAAGTCACACCATGGTCCATAGGGACGATAACGCTTCTTCCGCTCTTACGGTCCACTATCCGCTCCATCCTGATCCTCTTCCCTATGCTCATCTGCTCCATTCTTTCCCCTATGCTTGTCATTTTCTTCTTTCCCCTCCCCTTTTGTATAAGATTTTAGCCTTTTTTATTATACCTAATATAGTAAGTTGATAGTATTAGATTAACCACAGAGTTCACGGAGAACGCAGAGGGGGCAAATTTTGGATTAGGGATAGAGAACCAGATACCTAACACCTAATTCTCTCTGTGAACTCCGCGTTCTCTGCGGTAAATTTTGAAATGTGACATTGGCATTGCTCGTTTCATCTGTGTTAATCTGCGTTAATCTGTGTCTATAATCATTTTTTTTTGATTTTTACATTTGACCTTTTGCATTTTTTAGACCAATCTCAACGTCTCTAAATTCATCGGCGCTACCGTCTCGATATTGAACCTCTTGTGTATTCCACTTGCTAATGCCACACATTTGCTGCTCTCGCCGTGCATACACATTATCTTTGACGGCAGTGGTCGTATCCCTCTTACGTATTCAATCAATTGATTGCGGTCGGAATGTCCGGAGAACCCATCTATTGTCCTCGTTTCCATGTTTATTTTTATGTTTTTCATTTTGCCCTCGTTTGGAAGCTGTATCTCCTTCCAGCCTTTCTGTATTCTTCTCCCAAGCGTTCCTTCTCCTTGATAACCAACAAAGATAAGTTTGTTCTTTTCGTCGCCTGCAAGCCCTTTCAGGTATTCTAACACAGGACCGCCATTTAACATCCCCGCAGTAGCAAGTACGATGAACGGCTCTTTCTCGTCTATTATCCCTTTCCTCTTCTCTGCATCGTCCACAGGCACAAAAACGTCTGATAAGAACGGATTCTCACCCTGGAATATCGAATTTTTCAGATTCCGATTGAGGTACTCGGGATATGCCGTATGGATTGCAGTCGCCTCCCAGATCATACCATCTAAATACACGGGAATCTCCAGATGCATCCTTTCCAATGCTATCATTACTTCCTGCGAACGGCCAACCGCAAAAGCGGGTATTATTGTTTTACCCCTCTTCTTTATCGTTTCCTCTATCTCTTTATTTAGATGGTGTTCCGCTTCTTTTCTCGACGGTTGCAGGTCATTCATACCGCCGTATGTAGACTCCATGACCATGGCATCAACCCGTGGGAATCCGTTAAAGGCAGGGTCAAAGAGAAACGTTCGCTCGTACTTTATGTCGCCCGTGAATGCGAAGTTGTAAAGACCATTGCCTATGTTAAAATATGCGCTTGCGGAGCCCAGGATGTGTCCCGCATTGTAAAAAGTTAGCTTCACGTCCGGCGATATGTCTGTTACGTCACCGTATTTCAGTGGGATTGTGTGCCTTATTGCATCTCGTATCAAGGATGATTTGTACGGGGCTTTCTTCCCCTCTCTTGCCGATACTTCTATATAGTCAAGCAGAAGAAGAGCCATAAGGGCTCTTGTTGGCTCTGTCATGTATATCGGGCCGTCATAGCCGTATAAGAGCAGAAGAGGCACTAAACCCGAATGGTCAAGATGTGCATGCGTTATCACCACCGCGTCTATATCACTTATCGGTGATGCTTCAGGAACGTATAAATAAGGCACCCCGTCCGAGCCCACATTGACCCCGCAATCTATTAAAACCCGCGTCTCCGGTGTAGAAAGCATAAACGCATTTCGCCCTACCTCTCGGCACCCGCCCAACGCGGTTATACGCAGCCATACCTCGTCTATTCGCTTATCTCGGTATATCCTCCGCCCTACTTTTTTTACGAAGTTCTTCCTGAACTCGCTCTCCTCCCTCAGGTATCTCCTTATGCTTTTTATTGTTGTGGATTGTATCGGCGGTGCCCGGATAACATTGGGTCGCCACCCTATCACCCTTGCCACTTCGCGTAGTGTCGCTCCATGCGTGCCTATTACCAGCCCCGGCTTTTCCGCCTCTATTATCGCCTCCTCCTTATCCATATCGAAATAAATGTCTTTTATCCCCCCTTCATCAGGTATAATGTCATAAATCACCTTGGTCGCTTTTTCCGGCTCCATCAGCATATCACTATTTGGTCTGACGGAAATCCTTTTCTTTAATTCCCTCGCCAGTGTCCTCACTATGGCACCGTCATCAGCGAATTTTTGCGTGTCTTCCGTATATACTACAAGTTCCGGCCCTTCAAACTCCACACCGCTAATGCTTACCTCAGCCGGTAATAACCCCAGTATTCGCCGCTTTAATTCTGAAAGCGTTTCTTCTGCTGGCATTGTCTATATCCCTGCCTCTATCCTTATTTTTACTTCTAATCAATCCTGGTCTTAGTCTTAGCTTTAGTCTTAGCACAATAGCTACTTTATTTCTCGCCCTTATCCGTCCTATTTCCAGTTTTTGATATCAACATTAATGCCTGTACCTGTACCCCCCCAACTAATTCCCGTACCGGCCCCCAAAACAAAATTTGTTTCAAATTTTAAAAGATTAATTATAACTTTGTTGTTGTTCTTTTTATGCCTCTTCTCCTGTCTCTTTATACATATCTTTTGTTATCGTTACTATCTCTATCTCTTCGCCCGAAGCACTATCTCTTTTCATTGCGGAACGTAATGCCTGTGTTGCAAGTGCTACTCCTTCTTCCAGTGACATGTCTGCTGAATATTTATCCTCAAGCACGCCGTATGCAATAGGCGAACCCGAGCCGGTGGCTGCAATCTCTCGCTCATCTGTATTGCCACCAAAAGGGTCTACTGAATATATATGCGCCCCGTTTCGGTCTATCCCGCCTACCAAAAGTTGCACAAGATACGGGAACATCCGCTGCCCGCTCAGCACGTTGGATAACAGCGTTGTCATTGCCTTTACCGTCATTGGCTCTTGTCTCCTCGTTTTATACAGTCTCGCTTCCACGGATACTAGCCGAACCAATGTCTGTGCATCTCCCACTATTCCCGCTGTGGTCATACCCATTCGGTCATCTATCTGGTATATCTTCCTCGCTGCCTTAGAAGCGATAAAAGAGCCCATTGTCGCACGCTTCTCACTCGCCAATACTACACTGTCTCTGCATATTAAACCAACGGTGGTTGTTCCCTTCTTTAACTGGTCCATTATCTCTATTTCCATTTCCTATATTCCCCCATGTGTCGTTGTCAGTTTCACGTGTTTTACACCCCTCAAACTCATTATATCTTCCGCTAACTTCTTTATCCCTTTCGCATCTCCTTTCATCACTACTACCTCAAAGCAATTCTGCTCATCTAAATGAATATGCGTTGCCGATTTTATCATATCCAGGTAATGGTGCTGCACCTCGGTTAGCTGGTCTCCCAATCCCCGCTGGCTGTGGTCGTAGAGGTACGTTATGGTCCCTATTTCCTCCCCTGTCTCGCGCTCCATCCATTCATATTCCACTATATAGGCACGGATTGCGTCTCTTATCCCTTCCGACCTCGATGAGTAGCCTCTCCCTCGTATTATCCCATCAAACTTGTTCAACAGATTCGAAGGCAATGATACGCCTATTCGAGTCAGCCCTATCTCTTCTTCCATTTTTCTTCTCCTCTCAATTCTACTATATGTTTTATTATCTCCTCTGCTTTACAAAAAGCATTTGGATCATATCTTTTTATACGGACGACCTTCGAGTTGAAGCCTCGCTTCGTGAGTTCCCGCTCCAGCATCACCACATCGAAATCCTGATCATATCCTATTGCAATCACATCTGGTTTTATACTATATAAAGGTTCATACATATCTTTTTCGCTACCCAGCATCGCTTTGTCTACCACTTTCAATGCAGAAATCATCTTCAACCTCTGCTCTTCCCCTATAATTGGCGTTCTTTTCCTCTTCTTCACGTTTACATCTCTCGCAACAATGACAAAAAGCTCATCACCCAGCTTCTTCGCTTCCTCTAAATAAAGCAAATGCCCTGGATGCAGTATTTCAAATGTTCCCGTCGCTAAAACCCTTACCATAATTATTCTTCTTCTCCTCCTTTCAATTCCTACAAATCCGTCTCCACTATTTCCAGATTCTTCTCTTCTCCTTTTGAATTATAACATCTCCAACTCTCCCTTGCATAGGGATAAAACGTGATGATATGACAATTACCTGTTTTGGAAAACATCAGCAAGTCCTGCTCTGATGGGTGCATAGCGGCGGGATGCGGGTGACTATGAACCGACCCTACATAGTCAAGACCCATTGGCATCATATCCAGGCGTATAATTGCATTTTCGCCTGACGAAACCGTGCCGGGGAGGAAAAACACATCGGTTATGACATCTGCATCGGCGCACAGCATGCCAATGAATTCCCGCGGGTGATTAGATTTGCTCACTTCCAGGATAAAATGCAACGTATCCTTTGCTATTCCCACTATTTTTTTCCTCTTGTTCATCTGAACTATTCTAAGAAAGTTTTAAAGTAAAACATCCTTCGGTTTTTAGTTCCTCTTCCAGCGGCAGAGTTCCAAATTTCGCTCTCAATATCAAATCCGCCACCTCGTAATTTATCACTTTTGCCGTTCCCACGATGGATGTAGTGGGTCTTGGGTTCACGTCCACGACGTGTGGTGTGCCATCGTCATCTAATACGAAATCTATTCCCGCATATCCTTTGCAGTGGAGTACGGTCACAACCCTCTTACTTATGCCCAGTATCGCCTTCTCGGCATCTCGTCCTACAGAATACGGAACCGACCCGCCCTCGTATATCAGCCTTTTTCCTCGCATCACTACAAATTGCTTGTTTATCGTCAGCGGCAACACGGAAGACCCTCCAGCTACCACGCTACTGCTTATGTCCTCCCCTTTTATAAATTCCGTTATGATATATCCCTGATTATCCACAAAAGAAGCGTCGTTCTGACTCTGTTTTCCATCCACTATAAACACGTCTTCCGATGCGCATCCATATCGCGGCTTCTTTACATATACCGCTTTTTGTGCTCTACCGTCCCTCATCTCTTCTTCGGGAACAATCCGCGGTACGGGTATTCCGCTATTATCCAGAATTTTTGTTGTCTGCATCTTATCGGCGCATATTTTTACGCATTCCGACGGGCAACCCAGATTAGCGGTATTTGACTCCAGAATCTTCGTAAGTTCGTATAGCTTCTCATCGGGTGCGATAACGATGCCCGCATCGCTCCTCTTTGAAAGTTTGTCCACTGCTGATTCAAAATCCGTTTCCGCCATCGGATAAACAACTTCATTACCCTGTCGCTCAAAACTGTCCCGTAACGTTGTAAGCATCGCTTTCCCTTCTTGCAATAAAGATGCGCTCTTCCCCTTGTCTCCTCCCCCTACTGCGTATTCTGCTACCAGCACCCTCATTTTAGTCTTGAGTCTTGTACTTACGCAGGTGCAAGTGTTTTCCCGTGCTCAAGTAGTTTTGCTAACGCAAGGAGGATATTTACGAAATAATCATCCTGCATGGATTTACCCAAATGTTCCTCCCAGCTCTTCTTAATATCTACAAATCGTTTCTCCGTCTCTTTTGATATTTTACCAATGCTGGAAGAATAAACAACCTTTTCTACTCCGCTCTCCACTGCTTTTGCCTTTTCCGGTTTTCCCTCTTTTCTCCTTCGCAAATCAGTAATTGGATAGCCCATCGAGTTTATTGCTCTCGTCACCGTTGATATTTTTATTCGCACGGGTCTTATCTTATTCTCCTCCACCAGAATGTCTTCTACGGTTATCGTCCGATTTTCTATCCTGTCGCGGTATTTCTGCAACCAGTCTGGTCCGATTCTGACTTCTTTTATCTTTTCACCCCGCTTCTCCCTTTTCACGCCTGCTTCCAAATCTATCGGTTCACCACTTCGTAATTCAGCAACGGAATACCCCAACGAGTTTACCGCTCTCATCACCGTTGATAACTTTATGGGCGTTACCCTTATCTTGTTCTCGGCTTTCAGCATATCCTCAACCGTTATCGCCCTTTTATCTATCCTTTCCTTGTATTTCAGTATCCAACCTGGTGGTTTATCTACCCGCCCCATCTCGTTTTCCTCCCTTGCATTTTTATCTTTTCTTTACCATAATAAGGTTATTTATCTTTTATGTATCAAAGCATCAAAAGAGAATAAGTAAGTAGTAAAAGTAAGTAGTAAAGTAAGTAGTAAATCAAAACAGCGAGAAATGAAGAAGGTGGTGATTTAAATTCCCTGCGGAAAGAAGAGAAAATTAGCAAAGATGCGGAAGCACAAGCTGAAGAAAAGAAGGAAGAAGATGAGGTATAAGAAGTAAGCTAAGCGTGAGAATAAAAGAAAGCGGAGGTAAGATAAAAAATGAAGGAGCTGGCCGAGGCGAGGACATTAAAAGAGGGGAGATACGTGCTTATAGACGAGGAGCCCTGCACAATCGTTAACATAACGACTTCAAAACCGGGAAAGCACGGGGCGGCGAAAGCGAGAATAGAAGGGATTGGCATATTCGATTCGCAAAAAAGAACGGCGGTTCAGCCGGTTACTGCGAAGCTATACGTGCCGGTGATAGAGCGAAGGAGTGGTCAGGTGCTTTCTGTTTCAGGGGATATGGCGCAAATTATGGACATGGGCGACTATTCAACGGTTGAAATAGAAATACCGGAGGCGTTGCAGGGGAAAGGGAAGGTTGAGCCGGGTAAGGAAATGCCCTTCTTACACTATGAAGGGAAATACAAGATAGATATTAAATAAGGTTTTGGTATGGTGGTGTAGAACCAAAAAGGGAAAAAAGGGAGAAATAAAATGGTTGAAAAGAAGTTGGTAGGAAAAGTCACGCATTATTTCTCGAAGATAGGCGTTGCAGTGGTGGAGCTGAGTGGAGATGTAAAGGAAGGTGATAGGATAAAGGTAGAAGGAGCTACGACATCGTTCGAGCAGGTCATAGAATCAATGGAGATAGAGAACGAAAAAGTCAAACTCGCTACGGTGGGGCAGTCAATAGGGCTGAAAATGAAAGACCGAGTAAGGCTGCATGACAATGTGTACAAAATAATGGAGAACACAGAATAATTAGAATAGAGCAGAATAGTAAGATATGGCGCAAATTATGGACATGGGCGACTATTCAACGGTTGAAATAGAAATACCGGAGGCGTTGCAGGGGAAAG
>JAGGZZ010000031.1 GCA_021161765.1 Candidatus Methanophagales archaeon
GATGCTCAATATCTGGTGGTATAAATTCTAAGCACGAAACTCTAAATAAGCCCCTACTGGGCTTGCGGGGTTACCGGGGCAGAGCCCCGGTCTAAACAAACTCCAATATCTAAACTCAAAATTCAAAACAAACCCTTCTTTTGGGATTTTGAATTTTGATATTGTTTAGGATTTGGTGCTTAGGATTTAGGATTTCCCACTCTCTATTGGACACATTCTAAAAACGCATCTAACGTCTTATTCGCGTACTTACCGTTACGCTTTCGCATTTTGTGTTCAGCACACATTTTCGCGTCTATTATGTGCATTACCGTATGCCCACGCAGTGTAAGCGCATCGGCGATAAATCTACGATGACATTGCGAGTAGCGAAGTTCAGCACACATAATTGCCACTCTTTTTGTGGATGCAAGTGATTCAACATAAACCACACCCCGTATGAATTCTTCTGTTTCCATATATTTCACGTACCCTCCTTTTCGGTAGCCGCCGAGCTCGATAACGTGATGGTATTCTATGCCACTGCGATTCAAACTCGCTTTTAGGTTCGCCTGCTCGAAGTGCTTGTGCTTTGACCTAGGAAACCGTCTCACATCCGCAATCACTTCTATCTGATATGCCACGAGCAAACTCAAGAACTCCTCTATGCTCCTGTTACTTGTTCCAATCGTCCATAGTTTCACTTTCTCACGCCTCTTTACGTTTACGTTTATAGTCATTCCGAAAATAATTAACCACAAGATTACACAGATTTTCACGAGATTAGACGTGAGCTGTCAGGTATTAGTAGTCCTGAAACCTAAAACCTGACACCTCTTTAATCTCGTGAAATCTCGTGGTTTATTATTTGCAATTTATTATCGGAATGACTATAAAGTGTTTTTATTAGTCAAACACCTTTAATTTTAACATAACATATCTCAGAAATGAACGAAAGCGAGCATGAAGAAGAAGAAGAAGCGGAGCAAGAACGTGAGCGAGTAATAGAAGTCAGTGTGGAAGACGAGATGAAGAGCTCGTATATGGACTACGCAATGAGCGTAATTGTAGGCCGAGCTCTTCCTGATGCACGTGATGGGCTGAAACCCGTACACCGCCGTATCTTATACGGAATGCACGAACTTGGCGTCAGACACGATAGACCGCATAAGAAATCAGCGAGGATAGTGGGAGACGTGTTAGGTAAATACCATCCTCATGGTGACGTTGCCGTCTATGACACAATGGTGCGAATGGCGCAGGATTTCTCTTACCGATACCCATTAATAGACGGTCAGGGTAATTTCGGCAGTGTTGACGGCGATGCCGCTGCAGCAATGCGATATACCGAAGCGAGACTGTCAAAAATAGCGGAGGAGATGCTCGTTGACCTCGAAAAGGACACGGTTGAATGGGGTCCTAACTTTGACAATACGTTGAAAGAACCGCAGATGCTGCCTGCGAAACTCCCTAATCTGCTGATAAACGGCTCTTCGGGTATTGCCGTTGGTATGGCTACGAACATGCCGCCGCATAACTTAGCAGAAGTTGTTGACGGTATAATAAGAGTGATAGACGAGCCAGAAGTGAGCATAGAAGAGTTGATGCAAATAATAAAAGCCCCTGATTTCCCTACTGGCGGCATTATCTTTGGCTACGCGGGAATACGGAGTGCGTATGAGACGGGTAGAGGCAGCATACGAATACGAGCAAAGGCAGAGATAGAAACAAAGGCAAAAAGGGAGCGAATTGTCATACACGAGATACCCTATCAGGTGAACAAAAGCAAACTGGTGGAAGAGATAGCGGCATTTGCAAAGCGGTCTCGGTTAGAGAGCATTAGCGGGCTGCGCGATGAGTCCGACCGAGAGGGCATGCGAATTGTAGTAGAATTAAAAACGGGCGCTAATGCATCTATCGTTTTGAATCGGCTGTATAAGCACACACAACTGGAAACTACGTTTGGTGTGATTAATCTCGCGCTGGTAGACGGCGAGCCGCGGGTATTAACATTAAAGGAGCTGATTGAATGCTACATAAAGCACAGAAAAGAGGTAACGATTAGAAGGCTGCAATATGAATTAGAACGTGCAGAAAAGAGGAGACACATATTAGAAGGGTTGATTATCGCAATATCGCATATTGACGAGGTGATAAAGCTAATAAAAGCATCAAGCGATAGCAAAACCGCTAAAAGCGCTCTGATGGACCAATTTGCACTTAGCGAGGAGCAGGCGAAAGAGATACTGGAAATGAAACTGTCGCGGTTGAGCGCCCTGGAACGCGACAAGATAGAAACCGAGCGGGCTGAACTTGAGACGAAAATAGGCTGGTTAAAGGAGGTATTGGCATCAGAAGCACGCGTATTTGGCGTTATAAAAGAAGAACTGGCAGACCTGAAGAAGAAGTACGGCGATGCGAGAAGAACAGAAATAGAGGAGATGGTGACGTTAAACGAGCGAGATTTTATAGAGGACGAAGAGGTGTTCCTGTTTTTTACGCAGCGTGATTACGTGAAGCGATTACCTGCAAACGTTTTTAAGCGGCAAAGGCGAGGAGGAAAGGGGATAACCGTACTTGAAAAGAAAGATTTGGGCGATGCAGTGGTCAAGTTCACACGTGCCTCTACAAGGGAACGACTCATCGTATTTACCGAATCAGGCAGAGCATATCAGGTGAAGACATACCTGATCCCGCCAAGCAGCCGGCATGCGAAAGGCAGACCGTTGGTGAACATCCCGGGACTGAGCTTAAACCCACAGGAAATGATGCCGCCGGCGGGTGAGGAGCAGGAGGAAAAGGAGAAAATCGCTGCTTTAATTCCCGTTCCTGAAGACCTGGACAAAGCGATTGCTGCGGGAACAAAGACAGACGCGTTTATCGTTTTCGCTACCAAACGAGGCGTGGTAAAAAGAAGCACACTCGCTAATCTGAAATCCATACGCATCACGGGTATCGTTGCGGTTAAGGTTGACCACAGAAAGGGTGATTCGTTAGCTGACGTTGCATTGATTAAGCCCTTACCGAGCCGGCAGACGCAGCTGCAACTGGGTCGTGAGGACGAGCGCTACAATGCAAACACGGGAAAGAACGCAATTGTCATCGCTTCGCGAAACGGTAAGGCAATCGTGTTCCACGAGGAAGAAATGCGAGAGATGGGCAGGTATGCCGCAGGAGTACGAGGAATGCGATTGGCAAAGGGCGATGAGATAGCAAGTATAGACGCCATAGACTTGAATTACGGTGAGTCGAAAGAGATAAAAAAAGTCGTTACGATAACGGAGAAGGGCTATGGAAAAAGGACGCGGTTGGATATGTATAGAGAAACGCACCGGGGTGGTAAAGGCGTAATTGGGTTTAAAGTTGAAGAAAAGACCGGTAAAGTAGTGTGTATAAAACAGGTAAGGAACAATAACGACCTGATAATTACCACTTCTGAGGGTATGGTAACGAAAATCTCTGCACGTAGCATACCTACTCAGGGCAGGAACACGCGAGGTGTGAGGTTAATGAGCGTGGAGAAAGGTGAGCGAGTGGTGGGCGTGGAAGTGGTTTAGCGGTTTAGAGGGTTAGCGGTTTGGCGGTTTAGCTAACGAGCTGAACCGCTAATAAACTAAACAAGTTGTGATGAGATAATTCCAGCAGTAGAAACCTCTTCCGAATCCTCAAGCAGGGACGTACAATCGAATATCCGAGAGGTTAAATGGACTTTCAGGACCTGTCCAGCCATTTAACATGTGATACATCCCCGCGGCACTTATAACCAATTCAGCAGCTATCAATGAAAGACCAACGTTGTGACTCTCAATAAACTTTTCAAAAAAGTTTAATCAAAAATGCTTCGCCATTGCTTTACTCCCTTCCAAAATTCTTGTTTTTCTCTTCAAGTAATTTGAAAAATCTCTTTCCCTCGTCCAGATGGAAGTGGAAGTCATTCAACCCATCTTTAGTGAATTCCCGTAACAACCCAATGAGAAATTCGTAAGTGTTTTTGTTTGCTCTTAGAAGTTCAAATCGAGCTCTGATTGAGCCAGCATCATGCCCCTTCTCCATTCAGCTTTTTGATTATGTCAAATACCTATAATACGATTACCGGAGCTAATCCGAGGGAAGGTTCATCGAGCATCAGAAGCTTTGGTTTTGACATCAGAGCGCGTGCAATGGCAAGCATCTGCTGTTCTCCTCCGCTCATCGTACCTGCAAGCTGCTTTTTACGCTCTTCAAGTTTCGGGAAGAGTTTGAGTACCCATTCGAGATTTTGTTCACGTAAATCCTTTGCTCTTGCTCTTGGCACGTAAGCACCTAAAACAAGGTTTTCAAGAACGCTCATCTTCGGAAATATCTCTCTACCCTCGGGAACGAGAGCAATCCCCAGCTTACATACTTTATGGGGGCTCAGTTTTGTTATGTCCCACCCGTCGAATACGATAGAACCCGAGGTGGGTAAACTACCTTTAAGCCCCACCTACGAAAAAATCTTCCCCATATTTTTCGGCAGCTTCTATACATTTAAGCTTTTCTATTTTTTCTCGATTTTTATTATTTATGACCCTGTGATTACAGAATATCAAGTCAGAAGCATGGGAAAAGAAAGTAAAGGGGGATACAATTCAGGAGAAAGCAATTTCAAGATGATGAAGCGAATGTCTCATCTTTTTCCTCACTAAAAAGGGAAGCAAAATAGAAAGAAATGAAGAATACTTCTTCTTAGCTCAGGTACTTTTACAACATCGATAACGCCAGAGCGGCAACGAGCCCGTATCGCTGGAAAAGGAGTGCCATGCCTATTATCAGCGGAAGCGCAACCACCGTTCCAACCACCACCACTCTTACCAGATTTACGTCACTCACGTCTGATATGACCTTCGTCATGCCCGCCATCCTTGGACACAGGATGAACAAAGCAAAAGCAGCCGATGCGATCAACAACTCCTTCATTTTTTCCTTTTCAGCACACAATTTTTTATTTATTACATATTTTAAGTTATTGTTATGGTATCAAATATGGAAGATTATGACGTTGTTGTAATAGGTGCGGGGATTAGCGGTTTATTATCCGCTTTAGCATTGTCAAAGGAAGGTAAAAGGGTATTAGTTCTGGAAAAAGAGAGTTATCTGGGCGGCGTCTGTAGGTCCTACGAGGTTGATGGATACTATGTTGATACGGGAGTACACGCCATAACAAGATTGGAAAAGGGCCCATTAAGAGAGCTAATGAATAAATATTTTGATGCCATTCCGAATTTCGTTCCTTTTGGAACGTATTATGTACGGATTGGTAGCGAAATCAAACCATTTCCGTGGAGCATTAAAGACTGGCTTATGTTTGATTTACTGCCTACTAAAGATAGGTTGCTGCTCATGAAATCGCTATTTAATGCGTTATATCTGTCGAGTATTGGCAGGGATTTATCCACCATTCCTATAAGTGATATACTCCCGGATAACATTTCAATTACCGGTAAAACGTTCCTGGATTGGCTCTCTTACTTTATGGTTGGCACGTCAATAGAAAATGCTCCTGTATCCAGATTCATAGATAATAAAAATCATAATCCGAACGCACTACCCTACGTGGGGAAGATATACAATCTGCTTATTGCAGAAGGAGCTACGGATCAAGGCTACCCTGAAGGGGGTCTTCAGTCCCTCGTTGATTCTATCTTAAATTCTTTCCCCAGAAACAAGGTTGAAATTAAAACCAATGAGGAGGTATTAAGGATTCAGGCTCAAGGCACCGAAAGAATAGAGGGTGTGATTACCAAAGAGGATAGTTATGATTGCAACACCGTGATTTACTCGGGACCCGCTTCGAATCTGCCTGACCTGATTGATAATTTACCAAAGGCGTATGTCGAAAATTTAAAGACTATCAAGAAGGTTAATTCCTTAACCATCTGGCTTGGTCTGACAAAAAACTTCTTTAACAATCACGGTTCCGAAATGTGGATTGATTCAGACCCTTATGCATGGGTCGTTCCAACGTCAAATTATGTCCCAAAATTAGCACCAGAAGGAAAGCACCTTGTTGGTTTTACATTTATATTACCTGATGAATACAGTGCCTCAACCTCGAGGAAAAAGGCGCTGGATGCAATTATAAACACCATCCCGGATATAGAAAAGTATATAGATATGATTCATTATCAAGAGCTAATTCCAGAAAAGGCATGTTGGGCGATTAACGCGGGCTTTGGCGACGTAAAAACACCCATAAGAGATTTCTACACGGTAGGAACAGACGCAGAAGAAAGAAGTGCAGGCATCAGTAGAGCCGCATATTCGGTCTTACGGTGCTTGGACATCATGAAATCGGATAAAACGTTGTAACCCCCCAGATTACACAGATTTTCACACAAACTTTCTTTTGAAAAGAAAGTTTGCTTAGTAGGCTACTACAGCTTCAATTTTTACTTTTTGCAGTTGTGACTCATCAGGCTTTAAAGCTTTTTCTACATCCTCTGGCAATAGTTCCTTCCAATCAACAGGATAGACTTTTCTCTTTATCCTCCCTCCTTCTTCTGTTTTAATCGTTCTCACCAAGCCATCATCCTCAAGCACCTTAACGATATTATAGACCTTTCCTGTACTCCAGCCCAATCTTTTTGAGAGTTTATAGATGCTAAGACCCTTATTTGCATTAACAAACTCATAAAGATAGTCTTCTGCAATTTCCCCTTTAATCTTTAGTTGCGCTTCCATCCTCTTCATCCCCCTCTTTTACAAAGATGGGTATATAACATGTATATATGTATGTATATAAAAGGCATATATAAAATATTCTGATTTTCGATAACCCATCTTATTGTTAATAAAACTTTAAATAGAGAAAAGTAAAATATTCCATTATGGAATTAACAGAGTTAGA
>JAGGZZ010000020.1 GCA_021161765.1 Candidatus Methanophagales archaeon
ACATAATGGTGTGTCTGAGTGTCCCACCTTTACATGAAACTCAACCCTGCAGAAAGTGGAGAATATAGTTTTACCACACGCACAGCTCCATCAGAAGCTATTTTCGACACCGGTCTTGGCACCTACCCCAGCATCTTCGGCACGCATAATGGAACAATCACGCCAAATCAAACAATCACTGTACGCAAACTCTACACCTATCCCTGCACAGGCACTGGTGGGCATACCGAATATGTGCGAATATGGAACGATACATGGACAGGTAAAGAAGCCTATTGGGATGGATATCAACACGACTGGCACAACATAACCTTTGATGAACCTTTCACGCTATTCGCGGAAAAAACATACAAATATGAAATAAGAACAGGCTCCTATCCACAGATAATCCACAAGCCGGAGCACACCACTTTGGATGGCTCGTTCATCAATTGCACCTCGTTCGTTGATGTCAATGGGAAAGAATACACTGATTGGATACCAGCAATTAGGCTATGGGCGTGACAAAACTTTTTTGCAAGCAAAAACCTTTACTAATAAACCCTTTTAGAAAAAGCGTTTACGGAAAAAACTGTTTCCGTGATCAAACTTTCTTTACACTTTTTCTTTTTAAAAAAAGAAAACCTGTGCTAAAAGAAAAAAACAAAAAAAGTTTTCTTTGGTAAATTAATATAATAAAGAATCTCGTGGAAATCTGCGTAATCTTGTGGTTACAAAGAAAAGTGCTTTGCCAGTTCCTCCATTATCTCCTCTGCTATCAGGCTCTTCGCACCTTTCACATGCTTTACACCTGCATCCTCTGCACCTTTTCTTATTACATACACCTCGTTCTCTTCTGTCCCTATCCCGCCGTTGCCAACATCATTTGCAACTACCATCTCAATGTTATGAGTCTCCATCTTTTCCCTCGCCGCGCTTATCAGCTCCTCTTCAGAGACGTTCGTTTCTGCTTTAAATCCTACGATAACAAGCTCCGGGAATTCACGCTTCACTTCGTCTATCAATTTCCCGGTAGGAACGAGATGCAAGTAGAAATCTTCGCCCGATGAAATCTTCGTTTCTGACGAATCGGCAGTGAAATCCGAGATGGCGGCAGAAGAAATAAGCACATCATATCCTTCCTCTTTCTCTTTACCTTCGCGAAGCTCAGCAACGCATGCATCAATCATTTCACGTGCAGTTTCCACCCTGACTTCCTTTATCCCATCTAAATTCAACGGCGTTTTGCTGTGCACGAGCGTAACCTCAGCGCCCTGTTTATACGCCTCTTTAGCGAGTTCAATCCCCGTTCGACCAGAACTTCGGTTTGTTAATATCCGTATAGGGTCTATCGGCTCGGTGGTGGGTCCCCCTGTAATGAGGATACGCATTCCCGCAAGCTTTTTTGGCGAGAGCACCCGCTCAACCGCGAGAATTATATCTTCAGTCGAGACGATTTTCGCAAGTCCCTCCTCAAATCGTGGTCCTAAGACGGTTACACCGAGTTTTCTCAGCTTGTCGCAGTTCGCGATCAGAATCGGGTTTTTGTACATGGTCTCGTGCATAGCAGGCACGACTATAATGGGTATTCCCGAGCCGAAGGCAGTAGTTGCAAATGCCGTTACGGATGTATCCGAAACACCACCCGCTATCTTGCTCAGCGTGTTTGCCGTGCAGGGTGCGATGATAAACAGGTCTGCCGAACCTTCCATCCCAAGAAACTCCACGTGTTCTATGTTCCCCATTAATTTCGTTATCACTTCGTGCCCCGTAGCATAATGCAGCGTATAAGGATGGATTATTTCAGTTGCGGATTCGCTCATCACACCATACACATCTGCACCGTGTCTTATCAATTCGCGTGCGAGTTCAACGGTTTTAACGGCTGCGATAGAGCCCGTAACACCTAAAACAATCCTCTTTCCGGATAAAGCATGACTTTTTGTCCCTTTAATCCTCAGGGTTGGGTGTGGACCTCTTTCTCTCTCTGCCATAATGTAATTACACAATATCCTGTGGATTTATAAATACTAAACCCTAAATCCGAATAAGCCCTTTCGGGGCTTGCGGGTACATGGGCGGAGCCCATGACTAAACAAATCCAAATGACCAAAACACAAAACTCAAAACAGTATGATTTGGAAGAGCGAACTTTAAAGTTCACAAAACAGGTAATCAAATTCGTTAAACACCTTCCAAGGACAATTGCCAACATTGAGATAACAAAACAACTTGTTCGAGCTTCTGGCTCTGTCGGAGCAAATTACATCGAAGCGAATGAGGCTTTAAGTAAAAAAGATTTTGTCATGCGGGTCAAGATTTGCCGAAAAGAAGCTAAAGAAAGCAGATATTGGCTGAAACTTACTGAAGTAAATAGCGAAGACGCCGAAAAGCAAAGGCAATTGCTAATCCAGGAAGCGACAGAACTTATGAAAATCTTTGGTGCCATTCTGGAGAAGACAAAATAAGTTTTGATATTAGGATTTAGGATTTTTCACTCCTTATTGAGCATATTCGCCAGATTATTTTACCATGGACCGGTCGGGATTTGAACCCGAGGCCTCTCGCACGCCAAGCGAGTGATCTTCCAACTGATCTACCGGCCCTCACAGATTCCTGGATACATCCTCTATTATCCTTCCGCAAAAGACGCATCTGAACCGAGGCGGGTTCTCGCTCACGGTAATGAACTTAGACACAACCGGCTCATTTTCCGCGTTGGATATGCAATTGGG
>JAGGZZ010000139.1 GCA_021161765.1 Candidatus Methanophagales archaeon
GTGGGAAGCTGTAAGGGATGCGTTTCTAACACAACCGGACTGGGAGCTTTTTGAGGGTGTAGAAGAACCAGAAGAATCATTCCCGGTAGGAGGAGCGATATTCTTTTCGATGCTGGTGATAGGGCTTGGTTTACTGCTGGTTCTGTCTATCAGGGGAAAAGCACGTTAAAAATCCAAAGTGGCGGGGGCATAATCCCCTCTTTTTCTTTTTTATTTTTTCTTTATGCATATATATGGACCGGCGCCCTATAATTAGGGCAACCTAAATAAATGTGGTGGGGTGATATGAATGGACGAAAGGAGAAAGGATAGTTATTTTTTCATGCGACTCGAGAGAGATAAATGTTTTATAGTGAGTTTTGCAACATTAGCCTGCGTCATTTTATCTCTTTCTGTTGGCCTCGCTATGGGTAAAGAAACGGTTTATACACATTTTTTATATATTCCCATTCTTTTGGCGGCAGTGTGGTATTATAAAAAAGCAATTTACGTTGCACTATTTCTCAGTGCAATCCATATTCTTGTGACATACGCCGCCTCAGGTTTTACCATTGGACCTTACATTAGAGCGGCGACTTTTATGCTGATGGCGTATGTTATCGGGCAGATTAGCGAACTCAGGGCTAAAGGGAAGAAGGAATTGGAGAAAGAGGAGAGATTCTCGGGAAATATAATAACTACAATACCCGATTCTTTACTCGTTCTCGACAGCGATTTGAGAATAAAGAGTGCAAATCGTACTTTTTATGACACATTTCAAATGAAGCCTGAAAAGGTAATAGGTGGCAGCATAGGCGAGATATTGAAAGATAAAGAAGGAAAACTGAATAGCGAATTGAAAAAACTATTTGGAACTGCTCTTACGTTAAACAACTTTGAGTTGCCCTATCAGATACAAGGGCAGGGTGGAAGGATATTCAACGTCAGGGCGAGAGGAATATTTATCTCACCAGAAGAAGGAGTAGGCGAATTGGTGGTGATACAAGACATCACCGAGCGAAAGAAAGCAGAGGAAGGGATTCGAAGGCTAAACGAAGAATTAGAACAGAAAATAGCAGAAAGAACAAAGGAACTCGAAGCACGGAACACCGAACTGGAACAGTTTGCATACACGGTCTCTCATGACCTCAGGTCGCCCCTCATTACCGTGCGGGGCTTTGTGGAGATGCTCAGAGACGATTTGGAGCGGAAAGGGAAAAAGGAAGTGGAAAGGGATCTGAAGTATATAGAAACCGCTGCTGCAAAGATGAACCGCCTTTTGAACGACACGCTGCAACTCTCCCGCATTGGCCGTTTTGTCAATCCACCGGAAGATGTCTCATTTGGAGAACTTGTTCGGGATGCGCTACGCTTAATAGCAGGAGAACTTGAATCAAGCGGAGTGGAAGTATCGGTATCCGAGGACTTTCCAAGTGTTCACGTGGACCGGATGCGGATAGTGGAATTGCTGGTTAATCTCATCGGAAACAGCATCAAATACCGTGGTGAACAGCCGCGCCCAAAGATAGAGATAGGAAATCGCAGGAATGACGGTGAGACCGCGTTCTTTGTTAAAGACAATGGTGTGGGAATCGCACAAAGTCAGCGCGATAAAGTATTCGGGCTGTTTTATCAGGTGAATAAAGATAACAAGGGCACAGGTGCAGGACTGGCTATCGTGAAAAAGATAGTGGAGGTACATGGAGGTCGCATCTGGATAGAATCGGAAGAAGGGAAAGGATGCACCGTTTGTTTTACCTTGCCCGTTGTTAAGGAAGAGAAGGGAAATGAATAACAAGCCAGCGGTAATCTTGCTTGTGGAAGACGATGAAGGACACGCAATAATCGCGATGCGCTGCTTTAAAGAGGTGGAGGTAGCTAACAAAGTTTATTGGGTTACGGATGGAGAAGAGGCACTCGATTACCTTTTCCATACAGGTAAATATACAGATAAGGGAAAAAGCCCGCAACCTGATTTGGTTCTGCTCGACCTGCGGCTTCCCAAACTCGATGGACATGAAGTATTGAGAGCGATAAAAGAATCAGAGGATTTGAGAATTATACCCGTAATTGTGCTCACATCATCAGAAAACGAAGCAGACGTGCTAAAAGCATATTCCTATTACGCAAACGGCTATCTCGTAAAACCACAAGATTTCAAAATGTTCAGGCAGATGGTAACAGATGCGAGCGCGTATTGGCTTATGTGGAACAAACAGGGCAAGGGGATAAAATGACCACAACGGAGGAACTTCTACGCGGGATTGAGAAAGGAGGCACGTTGGACGAGCTTGCTGGGGATCTGGACATGAGAAAATCCATGTTAATGGCGAGAATAGAGTTCCTGGCTCGTGCTGGTTATCTCTGCGAAGTTAGTTCGGGAGAAGGATGCAAGGGATGTTCAATGAGTGGAATGTGCAGTGTGCCAGTGCCTGGAGGGAGGGGATGGGTGAAGTTATATATGTTGACGGAGAAGGGAAGGGAATGCGTTAAGGCGGCTAAAAATTAGGAGGTGGTAATGGAAAAAGTTGCATCAATGGTCTCGGGATGGCATGGATGAGTTGAATGGAGGAACTGAACTGGCGCGAAATCTGGGAAGAGAAGCAAAAGCAGGGAATGAGACCCTTGAAAATAGTGTACGAGGAGGACTTTCGAGCCATTTCCAGCGATACGGGCTTGTTGCCGCTCTGGTGTTCTGCGTGGTTACTGATTTCGCAGCGGCGTTCGCAATAAAGGGGATAAGCATGAGGGCAGGAGTAGAAACACTTATAATCGCTTTGTTCGTGCTTTTATGTGTTAAATTAGTATGAGGTTTCGATTAACTATGTCTGATAAATTGTCTTTAGATTTGTTCGATAAACTAAGGTCATTTATTTTGATTGGTGCGGTTTTTTGGGGTTTGTTTGTAGGAAATTTTTTCTCTGGGTTCAGTCAATATTCTGGTTTAATAGTCTATGTTGCTTTAATAATTCTACTTTATAGCATAATGCTTACCATCCCGTTTTGGAAAATTGCTCGCTCTTTTAAAAATATCCGATTTATGGGTCTATCCTGGATTGCTAATTTTGTTATTATTCCTGTTATTGCCTGGATTTTAGCACTTTTCTTTTTAAAAGACCATCCTGCGGTTTTTATTGGTTTTATTTTGTATTTAGTTACCCCATGCACTGATTGGTTTTTGATTTTCACATCTATGGCGGAGGGAGATGTGCCCCTGGGATTAGCATTAATGCCAACAAACCTGATTTTACAGGTTGTTCTTATTCCTGTTTATTTGCTTTTATTCGCGGGAAAACTCATCCCATTTCAATTTTCAGCATTTATTGAAACGCTTATAGTTTTTATTATATTGCCATTTTTACTTGCTACAACTACTCGATTGGTTCTTGGGAAAATAAAAAGTCGGGAATGGACAAACGCACTATTTGATACGGTTCTTTCGCCTATTCAATTGTTTTCTTTGGCAATAGTTATTTTCGCCATGTTTGCAGGACAAACAAAAATAATTATAGGAGTGATTATTGAACTACCTATTTTGATTTTGGTTGTGAAATTATTGAAAGTTATAAAGACAACTGTGTATATAAAAGCAGCTTATGGCTCGTAAAGGGTATTTATGCGAAGTTCATGAGGAAAATGTGAAGGATGTTCAATGAGTACGACATGCGGTGTGCCCGTGTCTGGGATAGAAGGGGGCGGGTGAAGATGTACGCGCTGACGAAGAAGGGTATGGAATGTGTTAAGGCCACTAAAAATTAGGAGGTGATAATGGAAAAATGAAAGAACTATTAATCGCATCGGCTGCTTTTGCATTATTTATCCTATGTCCGAGAATGGCGGGTATGACGAAAGTCATCTCAGATGCAAGCAATGTAAGCCTTGTCAAGGTTGTAGTAGTCGGAACAGTTGTTTCGCTTCCGCTGATAATAGCCATGGCACTCATATTTGCGAGATACGGGCTTGTTGCGGCTCTGGCGTTCTGTGTAATTACGGATTTCGCTGCGGCATTTGCAATGCGCGAGATAAGCATGAAAGCAGGAGTGGAAACGCTTATAATAGCTTTGTTCGTGCTTTTGGGTGTTAAAGTTGCATCAATGGTCTCGGGATGGGTGAGTTAAATAATTAAATGCAAAATGCAAAGGGCAAAATGAAAAAAGCAAAAACGCTTAAACACTTTTAAAGATGGCAAGGTGTTTATGTAATAATGAGTGAAACCAACTTTACCGAAAAAGTATTGCAAGCATTTAGGAACATAATCAAAGAAATAGAAAAGGGTTCATCAGAGCTCGAGGTCAGAAGAACATTTGATGAATTGTTTTTGAGGTCAGTTTTAGGATATGAAAGAAGAGACATCAAATGGGAGAAGAAAAGGATAAGTTTGCTGTCGCAAAGATAGAAACAAAAAGACCAACAGAGAATATAGATAAAGCAGAATACGTAGAACAGGCGTTTAAATACGAAGAAGAAACCACAAAATACATAGGACTGACCAACTTCCTGAGATTAAAGCTATGGGAAATCAAGAAGGCGGGAAGCGAGTTAAGAGTGGATGTCGATTTTCCCAGAATTCTGGAGCAAAAGAAGTCAGTAGAACAATTATCAAGTGAAGAGAAGGCGCAGATTTTGTTCCTGAGTAATTTAGCGAAGGAGTCGCTTTTTGACACCAGCAGGTATGAACGATTTGACGAGACCTATGCGAGGATAGACATAACAAAGGAAGCAGGATTCAGAAAACTCCTTGACAGGCTGAATTACATTGCAAACGATTTGCTTCTCGGCTATACCGTGCGGACTTTTGAGGAATATAAAGAAGGCTACGGCAAATATCAAGCGGAATTGAGCAGGGTTGAAAGCGAGCTGAAGAACAGCGAAGGGGGAAGTGAGTTGAGCTATGGTTTGCTAAAATACAGACAGAAGTTGGAGGAAGAATATAAAAAATATGGGTCATTTTCGGGTTTCTGGCTGTGGAAAGAGTATTCAGGGAAGAAAGATATTGCGGATGAGGAAGTGAAGGAGATATTCTGCAAGGAAAGCATTTACGTATTGCTGAACAAACTTCTATTTATCAGAATCGGCGAGGATAAGAACTTATTGCCGAAGAACATTTCCAATGGCGGTATAGAGGTTTTGAGGGAAAGGACGATACACGAAGATATTGTTTACAAGCAGGTATTGGAGTGGGCATTTACCGAGGCACACCATTTGTATCCTCATTTCTACGAGACGGGCATTTTAGATTGGTTCAGAACCGGCGATGGCGAACTGAATCAGCAATTGAACAAAGTTTTATGGATTTTGAACCAGTTTGACTTCACGCATGTAGATAGAGACATTTTAGGAAATTTGTATGAGAAATATTTGCCAAGCGGCGAGAGGAAGCGGTTAGGGGAATTTTATACTCCCGTTGAGGTGATACGGTATATTCTAACTGCGGTTGGCTACACTTACAGTTACGAAATCGAAACGAAGGACTTGCTTGACCCTGCATGTGGTTCTGGCGGGTTTTTAGTTGAGGCAACGAGGAGATTGACCAGCAGGTTTTTAATGAAGTTTGGCAAAGCGAACAAGGATGAGTTGAGAGACCCGAAGAACTGGAGGAGATTGATGCGATAAAGAACAAGAAGTTTGATTTTGTCGTGGGAAATCCGCCATACGTGCGGGTGCAGTTGCTGGATGAGAGGATAAAGGAATATTTAAAAAAGAATTACACCACAAGTGTTGGAAAATTTGATATTTACATTCTGTTTGTCGAACGAGGACTGAAATGGTTAAAAGAAAACGCCAAATTGGGGTTTATTACTCCCAATCTCTTTTTGAATAGGGCTTATGGGTCAGAGTTAAGGAAATTCTTGCTGAAGGATTATAGCATTTTACAAATAATTGATTTTGGGGATTCTGGAGTGTTTAAAGCTATGGCGTCAATATAGGGTTGGATTTTGAGGTGGTTTAGAGTAGAAGAAATCTTGTTATTATCGTCTTTTCCTTTTTCTATGCCCTCTAAAGCCCGGAATAATCCTAATCAAAAGTATTTTATACGTAGTGTAATATTTACACTATGAAATGGCATTTATTTGGAACTAAAACAACGCAGTAAGATAGACTATGCGGGGTTTGGGAATGTCTGGACTGTTGGAATGTTACAATTACATCTAACCCCAAAATGACGCCATAGCACTAAACTCTAAATAAGCCCCTACTGGGCTTGCGGGGTTACCGGGGCAGAGCCCCGGTCTAAACAAATTCTAATATCTAAACTCAAAATTCAAAACAGACTTTCCTTTTGGGATTTTTGATTTGGATATTGTTTAGGATTAAACCCTTTCCGGGTTTGCGGGGACGTGGGCAGAGCCCACGATGCTTAGGATTTGGGATTTTCCACAC
>JAGGZZ010000086.1 GCA_021161765.1 Candidatus Methanophagales archaeon
TCCTCAATGTCTCGCATACCTTGAACGATGTCCGCAAGGTCAGCCCGCATTAACGGCTCGCCACCCGAAAATTTTACTCGCCTTATGCCAAAATAATCCGATGCAACCCGCGCTATCGCTATTATAAACTCAGCACTTATTTCTCTCTTAGCTATTTTGTCTGTTGAAATCTCCTTTGCTCGTTCTTCCCCCTCACAGTGACAGTAGATGCAATTCAAGTTACACCGATTCATGATAGAGAACCTCAGACTCCTTATTTCTCTACCGTAAGCGTCTATTAATTGCTGCTTTTTGTTTGTCATCAGGTCTAAATATTTTATAGTTAATGTGAATGTATTTGACTATATGTTATATCATCATACTCATTACCAGCACAACAATCGCAATTCCCACAGCAACACCATACACCTGCTTGTCCCATGCCATCACCTTCCGCCCGTCCAATACGCTGATGGGAATCATATTGAAAACCGCAAGCCATGCGTTTATCATCACGCCGAATTCGCCTATTTGTTTCGGCAGCCCATAAGTGGAGAAGGCGAGGGGAAGGAAGAGGAAAGCTAACGCCACGTTCATCATCGGTCCTGCTATCGCGATTTTTCCGCTTTCTTCTCTCGTGAGATACGGATTAATTATCATAACAGCGCCGGGTGCCGCGAATATGAAGCCCATAAAAGCGGTTAAGATTGCCACGAGCAGCATAAAAGGTGCCATCCTGAACTCCGACCATGCACCGTATTTCTGTGCAACCACTTTATGAGCGAGTTCGTGGAAGATGAATGCAAAGCCAACGGTAATCGCAGAAATACCGAATACCAAAAAGAAATTTAGCCCGTGCCAGCCACGCAGGACAACGGCAAACGCAAAAGAAATAGCGAGCCATGCGATCAAAAGATGCTTTAGTTCCGTTTCGCTCGTTTTCATTCTTATTTGCATTCGCCACCCAGCACCTTCTCCACCAGGAATATGTCTTTATCCCCTCTCCCCGAAAGGTTCACCACAATCAAATTCTCTTTTCGCTCTTTTGCCTTTGCTTTTGCTTCTTCTATCGCATAATGAACCGCATGAGCGGATTCCAGAGCAGGGATTATTCCCTCGAGTTTGGAAAGAATCTCAAAAGCTATTAACGTTTCCTCGTCCGTTGCTGAAACCATCTTTACCCGTCCTGAATCCGCTAAATACGCCAGTTCAGGTCCCACACCGGGATAATCGAGCCCGGGTGCAAAGCTGTATGATTGTTTTATTTGTCCGTGTTCATCCTGCAATAATTTCGAGTACATACCGTGCAGGACGCCTTCAGTGCCCGCGCAAATAGAAGCCCCGTGCTCACCCGTTTCTAAACCCTTTCCCGCCGCTTCCACGCCAACAAGCTCCACCGCATCGTCATCTAAGAAATCGTAAAATATGCCCATTGCATTGCTCCCACCGCCAACGCACGCCACGATAGTGTCCGGCAACCGCCCCTCGGCATCCCGAATCTGCTCCTTTGTCTCATTACCTATAACTCGCTGAAATTCGCGCACCATCAATGGATACGGATGAGGTCCCACCACGCTGCCTATCAGGTAATACGTATTCTCGACATTAGTCACCCAGTCCCGCATAGATTCGTTTATCGCATCCTTCAGCGTTTTAGAGCCCGAATCAACCGGGTTCACGCGTGCACCTAGGAGTTCCATCCTGAACACGTTCAGTTTCTGCCGCTCTATGTCTTCTGTGCCCATGTACACTTCGCATTCAAGCCCCAAGACCGCAGCAGCCATCGCACTTGCTACGCCATGCTGTCCTGCACCGGTTTCTGCAATTATGCGCTTCTTGCCCATGTGCTTCGCCAGCAAACACTGCCCTAACGTGTTGTTTAGCTTATGCGCACCGCCATGCACCAGGTCCTCTCGCTTCAGATATATCTTCGCACCATAACGCTCTGATAGATTCTGTGCGAAATAAAGAGACGTGGGACGCCCTGCATAGGTTCGTAAAAGCCTATTTAACTCTTCTTTAAAACGTTTGTCGCTATAAAAACGGTTAAACGCCTTTTCAAGCTCTTCTAATGCGGACATCAGTACCTCAGGCGCAAACTTCCCGCCATATATCCCGTATTTCCCGTGCTCATCAGGTCTGGACTGCATATTTTCTTTTACTATAATTTTGTCAAATATAAAGTAACTTGACATTGTCATATTTAAAATTTACCGCAGAGAACGCTGAGTTCGCAGAGGGAATAAAGGGTTAAGGGTTAGTTGTCAGATATTAAGTAGCCCTAAAACCTAAACTAAAACCTCACACCTAAATGGACTTGCTGTGTTAATCTGCGTTAATCCGTGTCTATGATTTATTTTTTTTGTTCTCTTGTGCTAATCTCGTGAAATCCCCTGGTTTTTTAGCCCCGCTATATCAAACACCAAATACCCCTCGCTTCTCAATTTCTCTTTCACTTCCTCATCAATTCTCTTTGCTATTATTCCAAAATGTTCCTCTCTCACGTTGTTAAACCAGTTGACGGAATTTCTCCTCAACTTTCTTTATCTCTTCTTCCCTGCCCATGAATTTTAGTACCATGATACTATGACCCTGAAAGATGGGATAGGGATAAAGTGAGAGAGTTTATAGAAGAGAAGATGCGGTTATTGCGGGATAGAGCAGATATAGAGCTACTACAGATTAAGGGAGATAACATAGATGTCGTGGTATACGTTTCAGAGCCTGATAATCCGCCCCATATCATAAAGAGTTATGCACACTTTTGGATGATGATAAATGACATAACCGAACAAAATGGATTATTCGTTGATAAAGTTGACGTTAATGAGAGTAACTTTGAGAATGGTAGGTATCTTGTGGTTGGGCACTATAAAAAAGTGAAAATAAAACGGTGAAATGAAAGGAGCAAACACCAGGATAAAAGGGAACGTGCAGATGGCGGGATTCCACAGACGTTCATCAAGAATATCGCGGATTCGCTTAACGTGAAAGGATTTGCCGAGAATCCGGAAGACGGAAGTGTTAAAGTTGTTTGTGTGTGTGAAGAAGAGGGGATAAATGAGTTAATTAATTCGATAAAGGGAAACACATTTTTGTATTTTTTACAAAATAAATGCTCTTTATGCGTAAAGAAAGTCATACACATCCGTAAGTTATTTATGTAGAAATATTAATCTTCGGGATATGGATTTAATAGCTGCATTTATGCTCATCCTGTACAGGATGAAGAAAAAGAAATAGGTGGTAAAAAAGGAAAAAAAATGAAAAGCGAAAATAAAAAAGCGATAGCGATAGTGATAGTGCTGGCAGTGATAATAGCAGTTTCAGTGTTTACAGCTGTAATACCCGGTATAGCATCTGAACCATCAAATACACCAGTAACTACAGAACCGACAGAAGAAATAGGAATAGAGGAACTTCAGCAACGGGTCTATGAACAGGGTTATAACTATGCAGTTGCCGAAAACTGGATCACACGCCTTTCACCCGAAGATAGAAAAGCTCTCTGGGGTTATAAACACTTAACAGCTCCAACAGAGCCACTTCCAGAAAATGTCAGATTCGTTTCAGACGCCCCAAAAGTAAAAACCGAAAAAATCGTGTCGCTGCCTTCATCTTACGATGCAATGGCGCTTGGTTATGTAACGCCGGTTAAGGATCAGGCTGCATGTGGTAGCTGCTGGCTGCACGGAGCAATCGCGGACTTCGAGTCTGCTGTTGCTATCGGCGAGTCCAATTTGCTTGATTTCTCAGAACAGGAAGTCGGGGACTGCAATATCTGGGCAAGTGTGGGTGGACACAATTACTGTGAAGGCGGAAATGCGTTTATGACTACCAACTACTTTACTAAATATGGTGCGGCAGATGAGGCATGCCATCCATACGCAGCGACACCGGAAACATGTCAAAATTGCCCTATACTCAAAAATGTGGATAACTGGAGGATCATCACAGGTGATGATGGCGAAAGTCAAATAACCACTATTAAAAATGCGATACTGACATACGGACCGGTATACTCAACTATCTATGCAAGCGATTCAGGATTTTCAGCTTACAGCAGTGGAGTCTACGAATATGAGGGGGCAGAAGAGACGAATCATGCGATAGAGATCATTGGATGGAATGACTCATTAGGGGCATGGATGATAAAGAACAGTTGGGGAACAGATTGGGGAGCTTCAGGACCATATCCCGGATGCGCATGGGTTGCTTATGGTGCGGCAAACCTTGGAGATTCTACGAGTGCAATCTCAGGTTACAAGATTCCTAGTGACGAGATATTCTATCACGACGAATGCGGATGGATGGGACATTATTTGGGTTGTATTGGAAAGACCACAGCATACGGCGCGGTTCGCTTTACCCCATCACATGATACAACACTAACCGCAGTTGACTTCTGGGCTGTTGATATTAACATGGAATACGAAATCAGTATCTTCGATACTATAAAAGGGGGTCCGACCTATTATACATTCAGTGACCAGCTTGTCACCGCCCAAACCGGAAGCATTGACGAGATGGGCTATTATTCCATCCCTCTAAATACGCCGATACTAATAACCAGTGATGATGATTTCATCGTTCAAGTCAAATTTACCACATCTACACATAATTACCCAATACCAATTGACTACTGTGTTGACCCTGACCTGAACTGGGCGGGAATAGCCACATCGTCAGGAGAGAGCTACGCGAGTTGTGATGGGTCACAATTTGAGAAATATGGTGAAGATGGCAAAGACATAGGAATAAGGGCAAGAGCGGAAGTCCCCAATCAACCACCAACAGCAATTATTGACTCAATAGCACCGGACCCCGCGGAACAGGTACGGGATAACGTCTCTTTTAGTGGTCATGGAACGGACACAGATGGTTTCATAGTTGCGTATAACTGGAGTTCGAGCGTTGATGGACTGCTCAGCACAGCGCCGTCGTTCACCAAGCCCGCATCGGAGCTTTCAATCGGGACGCATACGATTACATTCAAAGTGCAGGACGACGATGGTGCTTGGTCAACCGAAGATACAAAGAGTTTGACGATAAATTCACCTTCAGCCTTTGACACCTGCGCAGGTGGGTATCCAAGCATTTCTGGTATACACAACGGGACGATAACGCCAAGTCAGGATATTATAGTGCAAAAGATGTACACCTATCCCTGTGCTGGAACAGGTGGACATACCGAATACGTCAAAATATGGGATGAAAACACTTCATGGAACGTAACTGCAACCTGGAATGGCTATGCTGATGGAGATTGGCAGAACATAACCTTTGATTCGCAATTTACATTAGAAGGTGGTAAAACTTACAACTACACTATCCGCACAGGCTCTTATCCGCAAATAATACACGAACCAAGCAAAGAAGTAACAGGAGGAACAATTACTTGCGATAAATTCGTTGATGCGAATGGGAAAACATACAACAATTGGATACCAGCGATAAGATTAGAATGAATATTAAAGGAAAGGGGTGATAAAAAA
>JAGGZZ010000188.1 GCA_021161765.1 Candidatus Methanophagales archaeon
CGGAATAAGCCCTTACAGGGCTTGCGGGGTCATGGGGCAGAGCCCCATATTTCACGAGAAATTGTAGAGGATAGAAGAAGTCAGAGAACAGAAGTCATAATTCTGTTTTTATTCTGTATTTCATTCAGGAACGGGAAGCATAACGATAATTTAGGCATTTAGGTACATAAATAGGGTTCCTAAAAAGATTCGGTTTTATTTAAAAACCCCTAATTATGCATTTTCACAATCTCGTGCCTTCATCCTAAGAACTGATTTTTGGTGATTTCAATGGAAGAAGCGACGGTTTATCTTTATTCGAGAATGCCGGGTGATAAAATATGGGGCGGTAACGGCGAAGCAGAGGTGGCTTGAGTTGTGGTAAATACGCGTGGGTTGGAGGAGATGTTGGGTTGTTGAAAGGTTGAGAAAAGAAATTCTCGTTACTTACGTGACACAGGATAAAAAAAACGAAAGCACCTTATAGACCTTTAGACCAATATAAAAACGATAAAAAATGACAGAAGAAGAAGAGATACATAAACTGAAAATGGAAGGTATGGGAAGTATGCACGACACCCCTGTCAAGAGGAAGATGGAAATAATTGACACTTTAGCGGCATACGGAGAGAACGGGATACCAGCTATTGAGGCTATTTTAAACACTGCAATGTCTCAAACAACTATAGAGTATGCCACGGAGGTTCTTAAGAGACTTAAGCAGTGATAAAAAAATAAGTTATTGACACTGATTAACGCCCGTGGGCTCTGCCCACGTCCCCGCAAGCCCAGAAAGGGCTTAATTAACACAGACAGGTGATAATAATCGACAATGTTAAACTTAAATAAGTCCGTGCCGTGTAAATCTGTGTCTCAAATAATTTTAATGCACAGTCAGCAAATACATCGCCAAATAAACCAGGAAAAACAGGAGAATCAAGAGTATAGAGGCGCCTAAGGACAATCTGGGAAGCTCCTTCGTATATCTTCTCCTCGCCTCTTCTAAACCACGTTCATATTCCTCTGCCTTTTTCGGAGTAATAACCGGCTTCTCCACCTTTAGTTTCACCTCTTCTCCCTTTATTCTTAACGCAGCAAACGGATTCCTGCTAACCCAGACGATAAAGCCCGCCATTCTCATTACATTCTGGTCAATGTAGTTCGCAAACGACATTAGCGGTCCTTCGCAGAACCTTATAACTCTCTTCCCAGGTATCCGGTAGAACCAATCTGTATCAAGCGTGATTGTGGGTGTGCCATGGAGCATTGCTCTTAATAGCCAGAACGCTACGAAAGTGAACAGAAGGAGCTGGCACATTGCTACCACGTGACCCGGTGCATAAGGAACGTAATCAACAGGATAAGGAAGAATGTTGTAAAGTATTTGTGGATACACACCGAGCAGGGTGCACAAAAACGCAGTGATGCCCATTGCAGCGAGCATGTTCTTGGGCGGCTCCCTCGCCTCGCATACCGGCGTATCTCTCGCAAACCACACGCCCCACGGAAGCTTTAAACCCGTATGCAGGAAAGTTCCTATTGAAGCGCCTTCGAGCATCAGCCATATAGTTGGATAACCCCACATCGCAGAAGCGTGGACAATCATTGTCTTACTCACGAAACCGTTGAATAGTGGGAATCCGGAAATTGAAAATGCACCTATCATATAAAGCCAAAAAGTGATAGGCATGTATTTGTAGATACCACCCAGTTCGGTCAGTTTTCTTCGCCCCGTTACCTCGATTACCGCACCCATACCCATGAACAGCACCGCCTTGTACAGAATATGGCAGAACGCATGCGCGGCAGCACCGTTTATTGCCATTTCTCCCGCTGCCGTGCCAAAAACACCCATTCCCACTCCTGCTACCATGTAGCCCACCTGAGAGATGATGTGGTAGGCTAAAAGTCGTCTTATGTCATTCTCAAGCACCGCGAAGACCACTCCGTACAGCGCCATTATTGCTCCTAACCATATTAGAATCTCTACACCCGGGAAACCGCGTATCAGCACGTATATCGCGCTCTTCGTGGTAAAAGCAGTCAAAAACACTGCGCCTGTAACGCTTGCTTCTGGATACGCATCCGCCAGCCACGCGTGTAAAGGTGGAACCGCCGCGTTTATGATAAACGCGAGGAATATTAGATTAACACCCAGATACTCACCCCCTATACCCCACGTAAAAGATTCAAAGGCAAGCGAACCACCATTGTGTAAATGTATCAGAACCCCGGCTAACAGGCATACACCACCAAAAGAATGCACCATGATATACCGGAATCCCGCACCGAAAGCCGATTTCGTCTTGCCATACCAGATTAAAAACAGTGATGCCCAAGCCATTATTTCCCAGAAGAAGAACAACGTGAAGAGGTCTCCGGCGAAAACCACCCCCAGCGTGCTTCCGATATACAAAAATGCGGATACGTGCTGCCAGTCCTCTTTTATATGCAGTGAATAGAGGAACATGCAAAAAGAAGCAATCACGAATACGTATGCGAATACCATACTTAGCCGGTCTATTCTGCCAAGGGTGAGTTCATATCCCAGGAACGTAAGTACCCATGTTTTTCCCTCTGAGAGAAGAACCCCCTTGGACATAAGCAGGAGATTTACAAATGCTATTGCAGGGAGTAAAAGGATATATACCTGTTTCAGTCGCTTTTTGCCCTTTAAAAGCGGCACTAAAAAAGCTCCAAAGAGGTATATGAATCCGGGATGAAACCACTCAATCACTGGCTTTCACCTCCCTTCTTTCTATAAATCCTAAATTCTAAATCCGAAATTCTAAACATGTGGGGCTCTGCCCCACGACCCCGCAAGCCCTGTAAGGGCTTAATCGAATACCAAAATTCAAATGACCAAGACAAATTTATTTTGCATTTTGCATTTTGCTTTTTGCATTTTTCAGTGTTTCTCATAGTAATCCTCCTCCTTCTGAAGCCAGTGATGTCCAAGTGCTTTTGACGCAACGATGATGATGATGCAACCGACGAAACCGTACACCGCACTAAATACCGGTATTTCTTCCCACCAGAAGTACGCATGTGGATGTAAAAACAGTTTAACGAGTATCCCAGCCAGAACACCCACGAACAGGCTCACGTAAAGCATCAAAAACAAATGTCTCATCGTTATCGCTATCTTCATCTTCATTTCTACTTCACACACCCCCTCCTAAACCTGCAACTGCGAGTTTTGCAAGCTCCAGTATATAAAACGTATTCGGGAACAGGCAGAAAACGATGGAGAAAATAGCCGTCAAGGTCAGGGGAACGAGCATGAAAATAGATGCCTCTTTTATCTCTGGCTTTTTATTACTATTCTTATTTCCTCCATCCGTCCACTTTTCTGGTTCTGGTTTACCAAAGAACGCAATATATATTATCGGGAAGAAATAAACAATATCCAGTAGAGAACTTACCAGAAGCACTGCCAGCAAACCCAGGGCATGCGCATCCAGCGTACCCAGAGCAAGATACCATTTACTTATAAGTCCACACACCGGTGGGATGCCACTCATACCAAGCGCGCCTATGGTAAATGCTACCATTGTTACCGGCATCGTCCTACCCAAACCCGCCATCTCGCTTACGTTCTTCTTGCCTGTAACGACTATTATCGCACCTGCACACATAAACAGCGTTATCTTCATGAACCCGTGGAAAGGGATATGAAGCATCGCACCCTGTACGCCCATCGTGTTTAACAACGACACGCCAAAGATGATGTAAGACAACTGGCTTATCGTGGAATACGCGAGTCTTCTTTTCAAGTTGTCCTGCGCAATCGCGAACAGGGAAGCGACAATCATCGTGAACGACGCTATGCACGCAAGCATTATCCCCAATCCGAGTTCACTCATCAGGTCTATCCCGTATATATAGCACACCGCTCTGACAATACCAAACACGCCCGCCTTCACCACTGCGACTGCATGCAGTAGCGCACTCACGGGCGTTGGCGCAGCCATTGCGGTAGGAAGCCAGGAGTGAAAAGGCATCCATGCCGCTTTCATGAACCCTAACAGGAATATCGCGAATAACGCCATCAGTGCTCCTCGTGATGCCTCCGCAAGGGTTGATATTCCTCCATTCGTGAAATCCGTCGTCCCTGCAAAATGGTAGGTTAGCACAACCGCGGCTAAGAAGAAACAGCCGGCGGTAAGCAGATAGGCAAGATATTTACGACCCGCAAATAGCGCTTCTGGTGTCTGGTCATGCGCCACCAATGGATACGTTGAAACCGTTAATATCTCATAGAAGACAAACATCGTGAATAAATTCCCCGATAGCGCTACGCCCACCGCACCGAAGATAGCCCAGCAGAAACAGAAGTAGTATCGCGTTTGTGCATGTTCGTGCAGCGACCGCATATATCCGATGGAATAGGACGAGACGAGAATCCAGAGGAAAGAAGAGGTAATCGCGAAAATAAGCCCAAAAGCATCTACGCTGAAACCAAAATCAACGCTCGGGAAGGCAGTGAAAAACTTGAATTTTATAGCATTTCCTCCTATTATGGTCGGTACCATGGAGAAGATAATCAGAAACTGCGCGATGCTCGCAAGCATTGTCCAGCTCTCGCGTATGTTCGGGCGCTTGCCGAATAGTACAATAAATATAGAGGCAATTGCAGGGCATAAAATCGCCAAAAGCGGTCTGTACGGTATTGGTATCAATTGTTCCATCATGGTATCGCATACCTCCCTAAGCCAAACAGTGCGTTAACCTGGTCGAGTATGGGCAGGGGAATCTCAGTAAGCCAGACAATACCCATGATAATACAGAGACCTGCGAGCGTTAATACCGGAATAAGCATACTAAGCGGTATTTCATCTATTTTACTTGAGGACGAATGAGAATGACTTTCTTCTTCTCCTCGCTTCATGTACATCGTTTCTATCACACGCCAGAAATAAACGAGGTTGAGCAGCGTACTGAGCAGCATAACCGCCACAAATATGAATTTACCTGATTCTAAACAGGCAAGTATTATATACACCTTTGAGACGAAGCCCACGCTTGGCGGCACGCCAATCATTGAAATCGCAGCTAACGTAAAAGCCGCACAGGTATAGGGCATTTTTCTTCCCAAACCCTGGAAATCCGTTATATTCCACAACTCCGCCTTGTAAATAAACGCCCCTGCAACAAGGAATAAACACCCTTTCATCAATGCGTGGTTGAGTATGTGCATCAATGCGGGGGTCAGCCCGCCCCAAAGGACAGAATGGGTGGAAACGGAAAGTCCAACCGCGAGCATAATATAGCCCATTTGCGATACGGAGGAATAAGCAAGCATTCTCTTCAGGTTATACTGCGCTATCGCAAGCACTGATCCAATGATTATGCCGAATGCCGCTATCCAGCAAAGGAAATCGAATATAGGCAAGAGTTTGATGAAAGCCACAGTATAGACAGAGAAACTGACTCGTATAAGCGCATAGGTAGAAACTTCAATAATAATGCCGGAAAGCATTGCACTTATCTCCGAAGGAGCGAATGAATGCGCATCCGGTAACCACGTATGAAGCGGGAAGAGCGCCATTTTTATGCTCAAACCAACGAGGAAGAAGACAAAAGCTACTTGAACTACCTTATTCCCATATAAAGGAGGCAATAAAAGGGAGAGGTCATGCATGTTCAGCGTGCCCGTTACTGAATACAGAAAACCTATACCGAGCAAGAAGAAACAAGCACCGATAGAACCCAATACGAGGTAAGTAAAACTCGCCTTCAGCGCTATTTTACCCCTCGATGCTATTAACGCGTACGCAGACAGCGAAAATATCTCGATGAACACGTACA
>JAGGZZ010000038.1 GCA_021161765.1 Candidatus Methanophagales archaeon
GTAAAAGAGAAAGGCAAAGTAAAAGTAAATCATAAAGGAAACGAAGAAAAAGCGAAAAGTGAGGGCTTATACTTCGATGTTTTATAAAGAAAGAGATATTCAAAGTTACTTTAACTATTTAAGATACCAACACGGCACTTATCAATTGATAATTATAGGCGACTTTTTTCAGTTCGTTTAACTTTTTTAACTTATCTCCTTTTTCGAGTTCTAAATTATCAATCTGATTTTGCAAACGCCTTATTTTACCCTTTCTAGCAGGAATAATTCGCTTCTGCTTTTCATCGCCGGACTCAATTATTCTACTTAGTTGCTCTCTTTCTTTCTCTATCTGGTCGTATAATTTGTTTCTTTTAAACGTGAAAAGTTTCTCGGAACGTCCAAGTTCTTTTTCAACCATCTTGGCGTTTTTCTCCTGCACTTTTCCATATTCCTCCTCTAATTGTTTCATGAGAATCTCATTACTTTTGTTCTTTAGAGTATCAATATCGGCTATGACATCTTTGAAGTCGGAATGGTCAGCTTTTTGTAGCATTTTCACATCGCTTTTTAAAAGTTCATTTGACACGTCCTCTAAAAATTCATAATTTTTATTCAGAAAAATGGGAATTAATTTTTTCTTGGTTGTGAGCCCCTTAAACTCCGTTAAGTACACAAAAAGCACACCGTTGGCTTGCTCATGTCCTTTGAAGTTCATTATACCCGCTGATGGCTTTGTAAGTGCTCCTCTGAAGTAATCAATAAGGTCATCAATTACTTCATGCCCAAAAGCAAAGAAGTCTAAACTTTCGTCTTCATTTGCTACCCTCTGCTCGAACGTTCCATGATATATCCCATATTTTGCGTGAATCCTCGGAAAATCTGAGGGTAATTCAAGTTGGTATATCTTATCACCAATCTCTCTGAAAACGGCTTTCTTCCCCTTCTCCCTCAAGGACTTCATGGCTAATTCAACAAACTCTTTTAAGTCACGAGAGGAAATTTTCCAACGTTTACCCACCCCGCTAGCCACCAGCCACGGTTTCCAGCTCCTAAAATTTCTGCCTGAGCGGAACAGAAAAATCAAAGAACTACAAGAAAAAAACAGACAAATAAAACATAAAACTTTTTATAAAACCACAAATATATTCAGGTTTAAATATTTATGTCGTTACTATTATACTATGGCAAAGGAAATAGAGGTAATTTACGAGAGAGGGGTATTTAAGCCATTGAAAAAGGTAGATTTCCCGGAGAGCGCGAAAATGAGGATAAGAATAGAGCCGGTTAAGCCAAAAGGATTATTAAAACTTGCGGAAGAATTGGAAAAAAAGCAAAAGGAAGAAGGTATTGAACTAAATGAGGACCCTTTAGAAATTCTAATTAGAATGAGGGAAAGATAATGGCGGTAACGCTCGATACATCGGTTTTAGCTGATTTGTTTTTGCCTGTTGAAGAAGGAAGAAAGGTTAGAGCAAAAGGAATCATAGAAATTGCGGAGGAAAGAGAAGTAGTGATATACAACCCAAAAATATTCATCATAGAGTTTCTGAGCGTTTTACGAAGATTTTTATCAAAAGAAATGGTGGAAAGCGCATTACAACTCTCACGAAATATAAATCTTTTCGACGAAAGCGAAATATTCGAGGTTGCAAGGGAACTGTCCTTAGAAGTTCATCCTCGAGCTATAGATGCCTACTTTATTGCTGCTGCTAAATTAACGGATTCTATCCTCATTTCAAACGACAAAACGATGGTAAATAATAGCAGAAAAGCGGGAATAGAGGCTTATTATTTGATTGAAGAGCATGATAGAGTGGTGGGAAGGTTAAGAGAAATATGATATAAGACTAAAACCACAGAGATGCATGCATATAATTAATCATGCATGCATACATACATAGAGAGTGATAGCGAGATGGTAAAAAATGGAAATAAAAAGGAATATCGAAGTTGAGTTCGTGAACACAAAACCCGTTGAAGAACAAGCGATAGAAATGGTGGAGCGAAAAGGGCTGGGGCATCCAGACAGCTTATGCGATGGTATAGCCGAAGCCGTTAGCATAGCGTTATGCAAAGAATATAAAAAGAAGTGCGGGGTAATACTGCATCACAACACGGACAAAGTACAGCTCATCGCCGGTAGGTCAAACCCGAAATACGGTGGTGGTGAGGTCATTTCGCCGATATGCATTCTGCTGGGTGGTCGAGCAACGCGTGAATTTGAAGGCGAGGAAATCGCAGTTGATGCCGTAGCGATACGAGCGGCGAGGAAATATTTACGGAACATCAGGAATCTGGATATGGATAGTCACGTTGTAGTAGATAGCAGACTGGGAATGGGCTCTTCTGACCTTTTAACGGTTTTCCAGGGTGAGGGTAAGGACAGGGCAATACCGATAGCGAATGACACCTCCTTTGGCGTTGCACATGCTCCTTTTTCTGAGACTGAATCCATAGTGCTTAACGCAGAAAACAAGGTGATGGCTGAATACCGCAACCGTGAGCTTGCGATAGGTGAAGATATGAAGATAATGGCACTTAGAGAAAAAGACCGGATAACCTTAACGGTTGGCGATGCCTTTGTATCGAAATACGTGGACGATTACCAGCACTATACGGATACAAAACAGCGATTGAACGATTTTGTTAGCCGTGTCGCCGAAACACATACGAACAGAGAAGTAACTACACTGGTTAATATGGCTGACACAAGATACTCGGTTTATCTCACGGTAACCGGAACCTCAGCAGAAATGGGTGACGACGGAGCCACCGGTCGCGGCAACAGGTGCAACGGGCTTATCACGCCAAGCAGGCCCATCAGCATGGAAGCGACATCGGGGAAAAATCCGGTGAATCATACGGGGAAAATATACAATTTACTTGCCAATAAAATAGCCAATGAAATCGTAGATAGCGTAGATGGCATTCAAGAGGTGTATATAAAGATTCTTTCAGAGATAGGCAGAAGGATAGACGCCCCGAAGGTGGCAACCGCGCAGATTGTTCCACGGAGCGGTGTAAACTCTGGAGTAATGGAAACGAAGGTAGGGCGGATAATGGATGATTGGATTTCAAACATCGCGGAGATAACGGAGATGGCGGTTAGGGGGGAGTTGAGGACGTTTTAAAATAAACCTTTTCTTATGTGGGGCTCCGCCCCACGACCCCGCAAGCCCTGTAAGGGCTTAAAGAAAAGGTTTATCAAAAGAAGATTTGGAAGGAAGAAAAGCCTTTCCTCTTTTTCTTTCCTGCTTCCACTCCGCTACCTTTCCATTCAACAACTGTTCATCCACAAAAGCGAAATTGCCTTCTTCGCCTTCGCCCTCACTTTCTTCCTTTAAAAGCAATGGTATTTCACCGGTAGAAAAAGTAGGAATGCCTGATTCGAAAAACTTATCCGCAGCGAAATGCGACAGCTCCTTGCCATATATTACCGTAGCAACGCCTTTGCTCGCCAATAATTCCGCTGTGCTTGCCCCGCCTCCACTGCCATCCTCAAGGAATGCAACATCCCCCCTTTTCAACCCGTATTTCCTGTCCGTATCCAGTATTGCATTCCGACTGAAAGAGCGTATCACTTTTATCTTTTTTTCTCCTTTTACCTTCACTCCTTTTTTCCCTTTTAACTCTTCTATGATTTGCCTTAATTCTGCAGTCTCCCCCTATCTCTCCTTCCAAACCACAACCATCAATACGAGTAGAAGCACCGCATATCCCAGGAACAGCAGCCGTGCACTGAAAATATCCGATAGCGCACCACAAACAAGGGGAACACCGCCAATACCAGCATAAAACGCCATGTAGTAAATACCCATTACTCTCCCTTCTTGTTCTTGTTTCTGTTCCTGTTCTATTGCTCCCGCTTCTGCTCCTGCCCCCGCCCCCGCTGCTTTTGACGCCAGCGTTAACGTGCCCAGTGAAGTCGCACCCAAACCAGCACCTAAAAAAAAGCTCATTATAAAAAGTTCCGGGATGGAGGTTGCGGAATGAAGCACAATCAAGCCGCAGGCGCATAAGAACAATCCAGCAATCGAAAGAGTAATTTCCCCTATGCGCTTCATCAGCCTGCCGAATCCCGTTTGCAGTATTACGAACACCACGAACATTGCGGACAGGATTACCCCGATGATACCCGTAGCATGGATTACTACTCCTGCTGAAAGTGCGTAATCGGGAAGTTCGAGATCGGCGGTAGCAAAAGGAGAGAATAAAGCACCCATAATCGCTGCGACTCCTATGCCAAAAAAAATCAGCACACAAGCCAGTGTCAATGCCTTTCGTTCTCTTTCGCTTAACGATAATCGTTTCTTTTTTCTCTTCAACCTTGTCTTCGGCTCGTGAACAAAAAGCAATACCAATACAACACTTAGCAGTGCAAAGAGAACGCAAAAGAAGAACGGCATGTGAATACCGTAAATGTCGAAAAGGAATCCACCTGAAATGGGACCTGCCGCTAAACCTGCGCCCAGACCCATGTTATACACGCTAAGCGCATGCCCGCGCTCCTCGTAACTCGTGACTTCCGAGAGCAAAGCCGTAACCGCAGGGAAGAACAATCCTGCGCCTGCTCCTTGTAATGCTCTTACAAATATCCAGTCGTAGGTGCTGTTGGAAAAAGGAAAAAGAGCGGATGCAACGGCATAAAGCAAAAGCCCGGCTACAATCAATGGTTTCCGACCCAATTTGTCGGACATGATACCTCCTGAAACACTGAGCGGTATGCTTACGACAGTAAAAGCGGAGAAAATCAATGCAGAAACAAAAGACGGTGTTTCTGAGGCTTTCACCCATTCACCAAGCAGCGGTGCAATCACCGTAACGCCAAATTGCGTGCTAAAAACACAGATTGCTGCAATTAAAACTATTTTTGTAAGCGCCCGGTCAGAATTTAATTGCATAGATAATAATTTGAATTTAACATTATTGATTTTTATCAAATGAAAGTTTTAGTTGGCTCCCGGAACCCCGTGAAATTGGAAGCGACAAAGGAGGCGTTTTCTGCTTATTTCGGCACGGTGGAAGTAACCGGGATCGGCGTGAGCAGTAACGTTTCCAACCAGCCAATAGATGATGAGACGTTCGCTGGCGCGAGGAACAGGGCGTTTGAAATGAAAAGGATAGATGAAGCCCGGGATTTTAATGCGGAGTTCTTTGTGGGCATTGAAGGCGGGATAACGAAATTGTTTCACCGGTGGTTCGCCTTTGGCGTGATGTGCATTATAGACGTTACGGGCAGGATGGGTTATGGGACTTCTCCTTTCTTTGAGCTTCCATCGCACATCTCAGAAGAGCTTTTAAAAGGCACGGAACTCGGTGATGTGATGGATAATTTGATAGGGAAAAAGAACACGAAAGAAAAACAGGGTGCCGTGGGGTATTTCACTAACGGCGTCATGGATAGGAAAAGATATTATGTAGACGGTTTGCTGGTTGCTCTAATTCCATTTTTAAATACGGATTTGTATTTTGAACCGCAGATTAGCACGGATAAAGAACAAAAAGAAGAAACCACGAGATTCCACGAGATTAACACAAGAAAATGAAGCGGGGATTCATGATGTGGGATACATGACACAAATTTAGGGATATCTCTTGCATCTTCAATTATTTTCTCGTGGGAACCCAGGCGGCGGTCGTCGCCGCAAGCGATGGCGATACGATTTTTGTCTACGAAGGCTATTACGACGAAATCGTTACGACTTTATATTTATATATTCAACATATTTTAAGTAAAAGTAAAAATAGTAATCACAAGTAGGACAAGGAGGCGAAGGAAAGAGATGTTAAAAACTATTAGAGGAGTGGTAGAAGGAGAGGTTGTAGTTCCAGAAGAACCTGTTCCTGAAGGGACAATAGTGACAATAAACTTGCCAACAACTCTTCGCTTGTTGCGACATGCTGGCGTGTGGCGTAACCTTGAAGGTTTAGATGAACTCGTAGGGGAGATTTACAGAACAAGAGCGATAAAAAGGGAAGTGCCACTCTAATGTACGTGTTGTATGTGCTAGACACCGATCATTGCATAGAGTTATTGAGAGGAAATGAGGGCGAAGGGATAAAATACACTTTATTGACAAAATCCTTTCATCAGCAGTAATAGATGTGATAAGCGTGGATAAAGAGATTTTTGATAAAGCATGGGATTTGTTTAAAAGATAGGAGGATAAAGAACTCAGTTTTACAGAGCCTACTTCTGGTCGTGCGATCATACAGGGCAGAGTAGAAGGGAAAGAAATAGGATTTGTGGATTGCTAATCAAGAAGGTTTATATATCTATCAAAGTATATTTTACTATCATGGAGACGGATACAATCCAAATACCAAGGAAGATAGTTGAAGAGATTTATGATACGCATGAGAAGATAGACCAGATTCTTGAGACACTGGAAGTGCTCATGGACAAGGAGACACTGAAAAGGTTAAAGAAGGGAGAGGAAGAACTAAAAACAGGTGATTATATAGATGCCAAGCCAGAAGAGATTGCAGAGCTATTAAGGTGAAGATGTACAGAGCACGTTTGTTGAATAGCTTTCTAAAACAGGAGAAGAAACTCAATGCAGAGGTAAAAGGGAGGGTTATAGAAGCGGTCGAGGAAATTTTAAGCGACCCCTATTCTGGTGTTGATTTGAAAGGTAATTTAAGAGGATACAGGGATAAGAGGGTTGGAAAGTATCGAATAGTCTATAAGATAGACGAATCCGAAAAAAGAGTGATCTTTTTCGATGTTGATTTGAGGAAACGGGTTTATAATCGGTTAAAAAGAAGGAAGCAATTCAGTTGTATTTAGTGATAGCAAACGTAAAACAAATAAAGATTTAGAAATTCAGAAAAAGCATCATGATTCTCATTCACTCACCAACTCACCAACTAAACAATTCAACATCTCAATTTAGCATCTCAACAATTCAACCGCTCAACCCCTGACGATGATTTTCCCGCCTCAGCCAAAGTTTTATATTACACCAGAGCATCCATGATTTTATTCACTTTTTCCACTACTTCCAGTGCCGTATCGCCAAAAATTCTCGTCATTGGCTCTTTTCCCACCGCACCGAGGTCGTAAATCACGTCAGGTACTTGCCGCCGCCGCAGCCCTTCTGAGGAAAGGTTTTTTATCGCTTCTCTTACACCCCAATCCATTGTTTTCACACCTCTCGGCTCGTGTTCACGTTCAAAAGAAGAAATCACGAATCCTGCTCGTTTGCATGCGTCTACTATTTGCACGGAATATTTTATGTTAATGGCGCTTCTTATGTTTTTGCCCCCTGTCATCGCCATCATCGCTAATATCATCCGGGCAACGTGACTGCTCACGCCAAAATCCACTGTTTCTGCATGCGTCCCTTCTTTCGCGGAGATTATTCTGCCGTCCACGGCGGCAACGTCACGCTCGCTTTCTGCACCCTCTATTGCCATGCCTATGTTTGTTCCAACTTCAGGAACGAGACGTTTAAAATCAGGAATGCTCTTCAGTTCCCTGACCGCTTCCTTCACGTTTTCCAGCACGAAATACCTGTCTGCGTTCTTCCGCAATTCACGTGCCTGATTTAGCACGATCATATTTGACAGCACTTCGCCTCCTGCTATCGCATCATGCACGAACTTTTTTGCTGATGCCGCGGCGTGCCGCAAATTTTCGCCTTTAGCGAGTGCAGCAGTAAGAGCCGCGGAAAACGAACATCCCGCTCCGTGTATTATCTTCCCCTTTTCCGGTTTTATGTATTCGCCGCTTAGTTCCTCGAACTCGCCATCGTATATCAAATCCGTTGCTTTACCGGCTGCTGTTTCCCGCGTGAGATGCCCGCCTTTTATGATTACTGCAGAAGCGCCCAGTTCGTGTATCTTTCGGGCTGCATCCTTCGCATCTTCCTTATTCCTTATCTCTAACCCGGAAATAACGCTGGCTTCGGGAACATTCGGCGTTACAACCTCGCAAATAGGCAGAAGAAGTCTGACCAGCGTGTTTAACGCGGGATCAGCCAGCAGAATCCCGCCTGAACCTGCTTTCATCACGGGGTCCACGACAAAAGGGATTTTATATCTCTTGAGCTGTTTCGCAACCGTTTCTATCATTGCGCTGGAATACAGCATACCGGTTTTCGCATAATCCACGGTAGTGCCTTTGGCGCTCGCTTCGCTCATAATAGATTGTATTTGCGATTCTACGAGTTCGACGGGCACTTCGTGTTTCGCCTGCACGCCGGATGCGTTTTGAGCGGTAACGGCAGTGATTACGGAAGTGCCATAGACACCCAGAGCGGAAAACGTTTTTATGTCTGCCTGTATTCCCGCACCGCCACTGCAATCCGAACCCCCAATGGTCATTACTCTTTTCATTGTATATACTTTAATTCCAAAAACATAGTTGTTCTTGGTAAATGAGGTATTGGTAAAACATCTCTGCTGAGAATGTTTAAAGAGATTGCTGAGAAAAAGGGTTGTATTGGAACCATTATTGAACTGGGGGAAGCAACTGATTCCTTCATAACTTTGTTTGAAACAATAACCAGAAGTTTGGCGAGGGACTCCCAAACAGGAACTGGTTTATCTGCATCTTATGGGCCAGTGGGTATTGGTTTCACCAAGAGACAAATTTCAATAGAATACTGAATTTCTTGGGAACCCGACTATTTGACAGTTTGATGAATATGATCACACCAACAGAAAGAAATGTTGTAATGGGGTTTGCAAAAGCGGATAAAGACGCTCTGACGAACACTGAGTTGTCAAAATTGGTAAAAGTCAAAAGTATCAATCAATATCTAATACGATTAAGCGATTTAAGTATTCCAATCATTATCAAATTAGAGAGGGGAAAATACAAACTCTATCACCCTCTTTTTAAGGAATATCTGAGGCAGCGGAAATGATAAATGAGAAGATAAGATGTCCAAGTTGGGGAACTCACAAATAAATAATATAAGATAAATTTTTTATGGGAGTACGAATATGGATATGGATATGGGTATAGGCATGAATATGGGAATTGACAGGAACAAATCAGATAGAACAATACGAAGGGATGATCACGAAACGTACACGGAACTGGCGAGCGTGGTTCAAGAGATGGACGATTCGGTAGATGTCGTTGTGGTTGAAGGTATGCATGATAAAGAAGCGTTGAAAGAGATGGGCATTACAAAGGAAATAGCAATGTATTCGTGCTCCGGGTTTTCACATGTTGAGTTCGTTGATTGTCTGAGGCGCAGACACACCTGCGTGGCAATACTAACCGACTACGACCGAGCGGGAAAGAGATACAACAAAAAATTGGTTGCACTGCTTGAGCGAGAGGGAGTGAAGGTGGAGAAGAGGTATAGAGAAGAAATAGGTAAGATATTAGGACTCAGGGGAATGAAAAGCATAGAATCAATAAACTCGCTTAGAAATAAAGTTTTTGCTTCGCAAAAACTTTACTAAAAATCCTTGCGCTATAAAGTATATCCCCCTTCTGTTTAGGACGCAGATTTACGTAGATTTACGCAGAAAACTATTTCCTTATATTTGAAATCCCGATTATCCGCATTCATCTGCGTCCGATTATCAGAAATTATTTTTTCTTGTTGTATGAACTTTGAATTTAGATATTTAGATTTGTTTCCGTGGGCTCTGCCCACGGCCCCGCAAGTCCTGTAAGGGCTTATTTGGTGCTTGGGAATTGGAATTTGTTCATCATGCTCCTCAGCTCCTTCACACTGAATTGACCGGGAGCTACTCCTTTCTCCCCTTCTATGAATCCATAAGCCAATGCAGACCCATATAGCGGTGCTATCACTCGCAGATGGCGCCCTACACGACCCATTCCGATGGTCACCACCAATTTCCCCTCGCTTGATAGTTTCTGCGTGAGTTCTAACAGCAGCAACGCATCGCTCACCGTCTTCGGCGTAACCGCTATTTTGGCAATGCTGCCTCCTTCTTTATACATACTCGTGGCGATGCTCAATATATCTTCGCGGCGCGGCATGCCGTTAAAATCATGGAAAGAGGAGATAACAGGTATGTGACGGCGTTTCGCCTTTTTCAGTATCTCCCGTTTCCCTGCTGCGGGCGAAAAGAATTCGATGTCCACTGCATCTACCAGCTCTTCCTCCGCAGCCGCGGTTTCGATGATGTCGCTCAGCATCTCTATTCTTTCGGCTTCTGTGCCTCTAAATGCGCCGCCTTCCTCCTTTCTCCTGTTCGTTATGATTATCGGCATTTGTACGGAGGACTGCGGATTTTTTAGCATCGCAACAAATTCTTTCACCTTCGCTACACTTTTTTCTTCGGCTTCTAAAAGGTCAATTCTCAACTCTAATATGTCTGCTCCACTTTCCTTTGCTCGTTTCGCATCGTGAATGTCCAGCCTTTTCATTACGGCTACTATAACAGGTGCAGGCCTTCTTTGTAATTCCAATTCCGCCTCACCTATTTTTACCATTTCAAAAACCCCTTCACGTATTGTCTTTTATCAAATATTGTATGGTATAGAATAGCTTATATAGAAAGAATATATTTAATTCTATTGCCGCAGAATATCCACTATTCGCTCACTCACCTCGTTGACCTTCTCAGGTTTGAGATGTCCAACTATGTATAGGATAATGTGGCGGTCAGCGGTAAAAATACGATTTGGTCCCCTTTTACAAATCTCGCCAAGCTTCATCCTCCTCCGGTCTTAACCAATCCTTTTTTAGCGCGGACTCACTTGCAATCATCGTTTCCATTTTTTGTTTCTTGGTTTCCAAAAAGTATATAAAATCCAATATCTCTGCATGATACGATTCAGGAACCTTCTCGATCTCCTTCACGATTAAATCTTTTGCTGCCATTTTTTCCCCTTTCCCTTATCTACAATTTCCAGATAGGATGACTTTATTTCATTATAATATAATAGCAAAGA
>JAGGZZ010000199.1 GCA_021161765.1 Candidatus Methanophagales archaeon
ATTGTGGCTATTTCATTTAAGACTTTATCTAATACTTTTTGCAGAAGAAACTTAGGTGCTCCCTCTATTTCTCCTTTCCAAAGCAGTTTTTCTTTCACTGAGACGGCATTAAAAGTTTTTTACCCCCGTCCGTGGCCATCCACTGGTTCTGCCTGCCTACTCTTTTTCCTTTGACTAAACCTTGACTTACTAACTTCCACAGATGAACTTGAGCAGTATTCCATGCTATACCTACTTCTTTAGCAACCATTTCCGTTGTAACAGGCCAATCTTCTTCTATGAGATACCTTAAGATGCTGGTTTCAATTTCATCCATGTTAATCGTATTTCACTGTGACACTTATTAAACATGTATCATTAAGGGATATTTTCCGAAAATTTTATATACTCCAAATGGTCAATCTTATGAACAATCATTATGATATATCACAATTCAAAAACTGACAAATCAAAACCAAAACCAAAGGTAGTGTTACTACTTGTCTTATTGTTTTTATTTGCGTCAATTGGAGACATAGGAGCACACCAGGGATGTTGTTCTTGGCACGGCGGGGTTTGTAGTTACCAATGCTCCCATGGCGGTATCGGTTATCGTTGCTGTGACGGGACTTCTCTCTCGGCGACATGTGCTCCTTATTATGCACTTTGTAGCGATTATACCAATCCGCAAGTTACAAGCGAAACTGCAACGAGCATCACTACTACATCAGCAACACTTAATGGTGTCCTTGATTCAACAGGCGCGCCCGTAAAAGAACATTCGGGTGCTATTACTTGCCAGATATGGTTTGAATACGGAAAAACAACAGCCTATGGGTGTTTCACATCTAAACGGTCAAAATCATCAGCAGGCTCATTTAGTGCAAGTATATCGGGCTTGGATGATGATACCGCTTACCACTCCAGAACAGTAGCATCAAGCGGTGTAGGCACCGATTACGGATCCGATATGACTTTCACAACAGAGACGCCAACACCAACACCAACACCAACGCCCACACCTCCTAATTGGACTAAGAAAGCTGATACACCTGCTACTGGTGGATATGGTGAAGCAGTAGTTGGCACAGACAATTACATATACATCGCGAGATGCATGCATGCTTCTTCTACTCCTTATTTCTGGCGTTATAATCCAACAACGAATAGTTGGAATCCAAGAGATACATCAGGACTTCCAACAGGTGCATTTAGGAATGGCGCTGCACTTGCATGGGATTATGACAATTCAATCTATGCTTTACTTGGTGGCAGATATAGCGACAGTAACCGCCGTCTTTTTTATCGCTATGATAGGTCAAATAACAGTTGGGAACAATTGACAGATACTCCCCATGCCCAAGGTGCTGGTGACGCCATAGCATGGTCGGGATATGATGACCTGATTTATGCAATATTAGGAAGTAAAGAGCATGGAACGGTTTTTGCTTGCTATAATATTTTCACCAATTCATGGAATGCTTTGCCTTTTAATCCAAACTGGACAACTACTGACGACGGTGCTTCTTTGGTCTGGACAGGTGGAGAATATTTATATGCACTGCGGGGAGAATATGATGAGACTATTCCAAATGGAGATTTTGCTTGCTATCATATTCCCACAAAGGCTTGGGAAGATATGAGCCCTATACCTGAGAGCGAAGGCGTTGGAGACGGCGGCTCTTTGCTATGGGTTAATGAGTATCCTGATTATACATTCGCTCTTGGCGGCGGTAGTTGTTTAGAAGATCCCGGATATAACTTCTATCGTTATAGCATTTCGCCTGATAATTGGGAACAATTAGAATCCCCTCCCTGCCCAACAGGGTATTATGTTGGAAATAGGCTGGGAGTTGCTAATGGACACATCTATTATTGGCAAGGTGCTCCATCAACTTGGGATTGCGGTGGAAAGGCATTCTATATGTTTGAATTTGAAATATCCTTCCCAATTTTCGATACGGGTCCCGGGACTTATCCAAGCATCTTCGGCACGCATAATGGAACAATCACGCCAAATCAAACAATGAACGTGTCAAAGCTTTACACCTATCCCTGTCCAAGAACCGGCGGGCATACCGAATACGCAAGGATATGGAACTCGACTTTGGACGAAATTACAAGATGGGCTGGTTACAAGGGAGATTGGCACAACATTTCATTTAATGAACCTTTTACGCTTCTACCCAACAAAACATACAACTACACCATAAAAACAGGCTCTTATCCACAAATTCACCACACACCTGCACTGCCAACAGCGAATGGCTGGATAAACTGCACTGAATTTAGAGATGCAAATGGAAAGATTTATTATGACTGGATTCCTGCCATTAAACTATATTTATAAGCCACTTCCACAGAGGAATGCAGTTTATTTGCTTGTGCTTGTTTTCGACCGTTAATGCTAATTCACCCTCATAATCCCAGGTGATTATGGTCAATTTTTTGCACTTGAACTCGCTTGAAACCTTTAATAACGCTTCCGCCTCTCTTTTACCTATTCCTGCTCTGTCCGAGGCATAAGTTACCTGAATCAGTTGTTCGACGGCTAAACCTCGTTTTAACACGAAGTCCACTTCTCTCTGCTGATAATCCCGGTAGTAATAGATTTCTAACCACGGATTTTCATTTTGTTTTCTTTTTAGTTCTAAGAAGACCGCATTTTCCATCAGTTTCCCCATGTCTTCAGAAAATCTGAATATCGTCGAAATGCCGGGATCACAAACATAAACCTTCCTTGGCCATGACTCTTTTACATAAATCTTCCCGGAAATTCTATTTACAAAAAATACCGCCTGCGTATCCTGAAGTTTTTCCACGTAACTATAAGCCGTATTTTTTCCAAACTTCTTCCCTTCGGACTTCAAGAAGTTCACGATTTTATTTACGCTTATTTCCGATGCGAAGTTTTGAAATACAAAAGAGAAAATAAATCGCGCTATCCCTAAACTTTTTAACTCGTGACGTTCAACGAAATCTCTGAAAAATATGGTATCAAAATACTCCTTCAGTATTTTTTCCCTTAAATCTTCTTTAAGCACGACCTCAGGAAACCCACCAAGTTCTAAGTAGTCCCTCAAGTAGCTCTTTATCCGTGCCTGCTCTACCTGCGTAAAAACGTTTTTGAGTTCAACGTTTTTAGCCGTTAAAAACTCGCTAAAAGAGAACGGTAAAAGGAAGTACGTGAGCGACCTGCCTCGCAATTGCGTGGCTATTTCTCTGCTCAGCAACTTAGACGAAGAGCCCGTAACAAAAATGTTGTATGGTGTTCTATCGAGCAGCGTTCTCACCGCAGTTTCCCATTTATCGAGATTTTGTATTTCATCAAGGAATATGTATCTTGGCTCTTTGCCCGTGATTTCCGTAAATAAATTCGCAATTTCCTGGACTTCATCGAATTTTACCGTCAATAAAGCCGAGTCTTCAAAATCTAAGTACAACGAAACTTCTTTCACAGGCTTCATTAACTGGAAAAAGTAATACGTCTTTCCCGCTCTCCTCGGACCAATGATACAGGTAACTTTGCCTTCTATTTGGGCTGTTTTAAGTTCTCGTGGTAGTAAAAGGGGTAATTCCTTTCCATACCAATCCTCTATGTATCCTCTTATCCGCTGCGTTTCCATTTTGTTATAATAATTGAGACGTTTTTATATAAATTCTTCTCAATAAAAAGAACAAAAAGAAAAATAATTTATTGACACAGATTAACGCAGATTAACACAGATGATAATATAGCGTTTTGGTCAAAGGGACTGAGCCGCTAATGAGCTAAACCTCTAAACTCGCTTAATCAGTGTAAATCTGTGTCTTAAATAGAAGGAAGCTATACTTTATATACAATAAAAAAGCTTTTTAACCAACTCCAACCACCAAAATAAAGAATAGCCATAAGGAGGATGCAAACAAAAGCGAAAATAAACGTGCTTCTTTTTGCTGTTCTTATCGCACCCGCTATATGCTCCCTTCTCGCACCCTCAAAGCGTTCGCCCACGACGTAATGCCCGACCTTCTCCAGCTTCACGTTTAACACTCGGCTCATTGCCGCTATTGTCAAAGGAGCAGTCCCCGTTTCAGTTTCCGTTCCGGTTTCGTTTCCATAACCGCGATTTCTCAGATCTCCCTGTTTTGTACTTGAACCACCGGACAATAGAATCAACCCCGCAGCAATCCGTTCTGGCACGTAATTCAGCACGTCATCGGCTTTCGCAGAGAACCAGCCGAAATGCCGGTATCTCGTGGTCTTATACCCCACGGTAGCATCTAACGTATTTATCACGCGATAAAACATAGCACCAAAGACGCCGAAGAATGCGAAATAGAAGAGAGGGGCTATGACCGAATCAGTTATGTTCTCTGCTACGGATTCTACGGCTGCAGAATCGAGATGTTCCATATCTAAATCCGCTATGTCTCTACCGACTATCTTTCCTACTGCTTCTCTCTTCGCTTCTAAATCCACCGCTTCCATTGCATATCTTCCATATCTTTCTAACCCCTTTACCGTGAAAGTCATCTTGAAAATAAGCGCTCCCAGGACAACATATAAAACCCCGTAGTGGTAATGTATGGGTATGCGGAGGAGCATTAAACAAGGTAAGCAGAAAATAAATAGTATCAATATGGGATATATTACGCCAAGGATTTTCTCCTTTCTCGCATCCCCCCTCTTCGTTATTCTATCAAAGAAATACATCAGCCGACTTATCCACACAATCGGGTAATATTTTTCCGTTCTCTCCGGGGGGTCGCCTACGGTCACGTCTATGAGTATTGCGATTACAAAAATAGCCAGATGAGCAAGCAGCAAGTTCATTTGCATATTTAAGA
>JAGGZZ010000026.1 GCA_021161765.1 Candidatus Methanophagales archaeon
ATTTACACTGATTCACACAGCACGGGCTTATTTAATTTAAGGTTAATTAACATTGTTCTTATATTCACACCGCTCCATTTTCCTTTTTTAAGTAGTGACCACGCCTGATAGGATCATAGCCTCTGTTAACCCGGTATTCATTTTATCTGGCACCGCGTATTTCAATGTTCAAATATGATTTCAAAAACAGGTTTCCCATTGTCCCTTGCCAAATACACCTATTAAATTCGTAGATTTCCTTTCGTCTTTAATCCATTAGGGGCTGATGATTAAAAAGATTGCGGAATAACGGTTAATTAAATAGATGGTGTGAATATAAGTGATAAAGTGTTTCAAGCAATCGTATAAGCTGTCTTCACTGTAATCCCCGCCCGCATAAATCTCGTAAATCTCTCCAAAGTATTTCCTCAAATTATCAAATCTGGCATCAAAAATTATTCTTTCTTGTCCCCTTTTATAACCCCTCAGATTACGCAGATTTTCACAAGAAACTAAAAGCTATTTTTAGTATAGAAGTTTATTTATTATTACTCGCATTACAGTGAAAATGTAGGAGAAGGGGAGAGGGAAGAAGAAATGACAATAAAGGAGGAATTGCCACCGGGAGCCGTATCGCCAGAAGAGATACAAGAGGCGAATGTACTGGTTTCCGCTACTTTTTCTGATATGTTTAAACCGATTCTTGGCCCTTTTGGGTCAAAGATGTTGATAACGCAGGGAGCAACTAAAATAGAAGCCGCTGACCTCGTTTCGGGCAACGCATACAGCCTGATAAAGGAACTGAAATATATGCACCCTACTGCGGACATGCTGATAAATGCAGGGTTAACACAGGGGGAGAGAGTGGGAGATGGCATAGCTACGGTGATGATTCTGACGGGCGAGTTGGTGAAGCGTGGGTTTGAGCTGAAAAACGAGGGTGTGCATCAAAATATCGTGGTGAAGGGTTACGAACTCGCTCTTGAGCATGTAAAAGACGTTTTAGCTGACATAGCGGCTGAGGTGGACGTGCGAGGTGCAGAAGGCGATGAACTCATGCGGTGCGTGGCGAAGACCGCGTTAAAGAAAGCGGATTATTATGCGGAAGATAAATTGGCAGATGTGGTAGTAGAAGGCATAAAACGAATAAGCGATGCGGGGAATAAGCCAATAGACGTGGATGATATCGCGATAGAAGCAAAGAGCGGGGGCAGAATGCAGGAGACGGGGGTTGCCGAAGGGGTCGTGGTGGACCGGGAGGTTTTAACGGCACTTCCAACGGAGATGGCACCTGCGAGAATAGCTTTGCTTGATTTCCCGCTTGAACATAAGGAGCCAAAGATAAAGGGGAGGCGAGAACTCAAAACCGGTACGGGTGCGCGAGAACGCAGTAAAGCGGGCGAAACGCTCGGAGCACTCGATTTTCACGTGAAACTCTCAAAACCTTCGCAGTTCCGCGAGTTCCGGGAGGAAAGGGCAAAGATTTTTGATGTGGTCGTGGACCCGGTAGTGAAATCAGGTGCAAACGTGATTTGCTGCCGGTGGGGTGTGGATGACGATGCGCTGGGTAAGTTCCGCCGAGCAGGGATAATGCTGATAAAAAGGGTAAAATTAACGGACATGAAACGGTTAGAGCAGTCTACGGGAGGAAAGATAGTGAAAGACGTGAGTGACCTCAGTGAAGACAAATTTGGCGCTGCGGGAAGAGTGGTCCAGCGAGAGATAAGCGGAGATAACTACGTGTTTTTTGAGCAGTGTTCGCATAAGAAATCCGCAACGATGTTTATACGTGGCGCATCAACCAGGGTTTTAGAGGGGCTCGTAGGCGAGATAAAAAGCGCCTTGCACGCCGTTGCACAACTGTTTGAGGATAACCGCGTGGTGCCCGGCGGCGGTGCGGTGGAAATAGAATGTGCATATCGCGTGAGGAAATTCGCGAAGAAGATACCGAGTAAGGAGCAACTGGCGATGGATGCTTTTGCTGACGCTCTGGAGTCTATACCAACGGCGTTAGCGAAGAACAATGGAATGGACCAGATAGATGCACTTACGAAGCTCAGGGCAGCGCATTTCGCAGGTGATAAGAATGCCGGTATATCGGGCAGCGATAAATGCTGTGTGAAAGACGTAATGAAAGAAGGGGTAATAGACCCTTTAAGCGTGAAGTTGCAGGCGTTTATCTCGGCTACCGAAGCGGCAACAGGAATGATGAAAATAGACGATTTACACATAGCAAAGAGTGCGGCGAGGGCAGAGGCAGAGAATCCCGAAGCTCAAATTGCAGGTAGAACACGAGAGCTGATAGATGCCGAGAGAAGCCCTCCCGAGTTCGATCTCCGCGGTGGAAGGTTGAAATACACCGGAAAAAACGAAAAAAAGCCAAAGTCCGTGTACAGGTGAACTGACCTGACCCTCAAGATAAAGAGTGGGAAATCCTAAATCCTGAGCACCAAATCCTAAACAATATCAAAATCCAAAATCCCAAAAGGAAGGTCTGTTTTGAATTTTGAGTTTAGATATTGGAGTTTGTTTAGACCGGGGCTCTGCCCCGGTAACCCCGCAAGCCCAGTAG
>JAGGZZ010000023.1 GCA_021161765.1 Candidatus Methanophagales archaeon
GATTTACACTGATTTACGCAGATTTATTTTAGTTTAACCGTGTTTGTTGATTCTTATCATTAAGCCCTTTCAGGGCTTGCGGGGAGCGTGGGCAGAGCCCACGAGTGTTAATCTGTGTCCATAATTTATTTTTTCTTTTATTGCATAGGTTTTAGGCACGAGTGATACTCACACCTCACACCTATACACCAAAGTTTTAAAATATAAAGGCATTTTTATATTTATAATTATGCGATCTACATACAGGATAACCATAGGTATTCTCATCCTGATGATTATCCTATCCGTATTCTTATCCACGCCTGGCATGGTCTCACCCGGGGGAGTCTCGTTAGTAGCCACGGAGGTCCAACATTCATCCGGGGACGAAATATTTGTCCGAACAAAGCTTGATTTCGCACATCCGGAAACGATGGCGGAGTTTCCGCAGAGAATAGGAGAATGGCACAGCGTAAGCTACAACTGGTCTGCATTGAAAGAAAGTCTCGGTGCTGACATTTTACTTTCCCGTGCTTATCGTCATCCTAACTCATCGAAACCGGTCTTTTTCCTCATCATTCAAGGCACTAATATGTCCACATTCCACCCACCCATCGTTTGCTACCCGGCGCTGGGCTATGAAATAGAGGAAGAGGGAAAAGTAGAGGTTCCCATTGCCAATGCCTCTTGGGCTGCGGGACCATGGCGATCCGAGCGTGAAGGGTCGGTATTCAAGGGAGAAATGAGCGTCAAGAAGCTTGTGCTGGTTAAACGCAGCGGAGATGGCAAAATAACGGAAAGAAGAGTGGCACTGTACTACTATGTAAAGGATGAGCGAATGTCAATGCCTAACGAGATAACAATGATTCGGTTATCAGCCATAGCACCCTTAAACGGTTCATATCAAGAGGAGTTAGAGCAGATGAAAAAACTTGCCTCCGATACGTTCCCGGCGATGTTCGAGGTCAGACCAGAAGAGAGAATGATCGCAGAGAAACTGATCATCAAGCATGGGGTCGCGGGATTTTTGGTAATTGCTGCGTTAGTCTCGTTGCCGATTATTTTCATCTTGATGCCTTCAATCAGGAAAAAGCGAAAAATAGAGATATGAGATACACATTCAGGATAACCATCGGCATGCTTACCCTGATATTCATACTCACCTTATTATTTTCCACGCCGGGCATGATATCACCCGGAGGGGTATCGCTAATTGACACACAGATTCAGGGTTCCTCAGGCAAGGAGATGTTTGTCCGAACCAAGCTCGACTTTGCAAATCCCGAACAGATGGAACAGTTCCCACGGACGGTTGGAGAATGGCACAGCACGAGCTACGATTGGTCGAGATTGAAGGAGTCGCTGGGTGCGGACGTCTTGCTTTCTCGTGCTTACCGGCATCCCGGCTACTCAAATCCCATCTTTTTCCTCATTATTCAAGGCACGAATATGTCTACATTCCATCCACCTGTGGTTTGCTACCCTGCATTGGGCTATGAAATAGAGGAAGAAGGAAAGGCAGAGGTTCCCGTTGAAAATGCCTCGTGGGCTGCGGGACCATGGAGAACAGAACTTGAAGGGTTGGTTTTCAAGGGGAATATGAGCGTAAAGAAGCTGGTGGTGGTTAGACGCAGCGGAAATGATAAAATAACAGAAAGAAGAATAGCACTGTACTACTTTGTAAAGGACGAGCGGATGTCGGTAGCCAACGAGGTAACTATGGTCAGGTTGTCAGCTTTAGTGCCTTTAAGCGGTTCATATCAGGCTGATTTAGAGCAGATGAAAAAGCTTGCCGCAGATACGTTCCCCGAGATGTTCGACGTTCGTCCAAAGGAGAATATGCTGGTGGAGATATTGATTATCGAGCATGGAGTTCTGGGATATGTAGTAATCGCAGCATTGCTCTCAGCGCCGATTATCTTTGTGCTGCTGCCTTTTATCATAAGGATTTGTATAAAACCACGAGATTACACCAGATTAACACAGAAGAGAAGATAAGCCAGGATGCAGAGAATAAAAAATTATAGACACAGATTAACGCAGATTAACACAGATGAAAAGAGCAGTGCCGTTAAAATAGTCCACCCAGCCCACCAAAAGAAAGAAAAAATCCGTGTAAATCTGTGTCTTAAGTAGATGGGGGTTATACTTTATATACAATGAAAATAGGGGGAAAGAGCAGAGCTCAAAATGCAGTAGCGAGATTCTCGCCACTTATTTATCTCTTGCTTATCACCGGTGCGGAATGGCTTGTTTCTTATCTTCCAAATTGGGGGCTTTTTTTCCATGGCGTCATCATGTTCACCCTGTTCGGACATGCGGCATTTTTGTATCCCGATGAAAGAAATAGCTCTTATCTCTTTATGACAATTGCACTTGCGCCACTAATCAGGATAATATCGCTTTATGCACCCCTTTCTGAGTTCTATTTCCTGCAGTGGTTCCCGATATTGAGCATTCCCATCTTCTTCGCCTCATTCATCTTGATTTTATTCCAGCATCTCAACGAACAGGACATCGGTCTTGTGCTCAAAGCGAGACAAATACCATTGCAACTTGCAATTGGCTTTACGGGCATACCTTTTGGCTACATCGAGTATTTCATTTTGGAGCCCAACCCGCTGATCCTTGAGCTTTCCTTCAGGTCGCTATTTGCTCCGATTATGATTATGCTGATTTGTACCGGCTTCGCGGAGGAACTCGTTTTCCGTGGTATTATTCAACACAATGCAATCAGGTATTTTAATCCCGGGCTTGGGATTTTATTCACCACGGTTCTTTTCGCGGTAATGCACATTGGAAACTGGTCTCTGCTGGACGTGGTCTTTGTATTCTTCATTGGCTACTTCTATGGCTATTGTATGAGGTTCACCGGCTCGATCGTCGGTACCAGCATTTCACATGGCTTGACAAACGTCGTATTGTTTTTGATTATGCCTTTGCTTTGGGTGATTTGAAGATTCAACGTATAACTTCCTTCTATTTAATTTAAGACGCAGATTTACACGGACTTATTTAAGTTAGACATTGTTGATCTTTATCATCTGTGTTAATCTGCGTTAATCTGTGTCTATAATTTGTTTTCTATTTTCTTGACCTTGATTTGTCCATGATATTTATTTTCTTGTGTTAATCTCGTGGAATCTCGTGGTTTTTTATAACTTTTGCATTTAAAACGCCTCCCCTCTCTCCACCTCCAGCACCTTTATTATCTCCTCATAAACCGTTTTTAACTCCTTTTTCTTTACGCGTCCCAGAAGCTTCTTTATCACCAATTCCGGTGTGCTTGACCCGATATGACTGAACATCGGCTGTCTATCAACAATAATGTTTCCTGCGGCATCCAGGCCCTCGGACTCTATCCCGTCCACGCGCACCTTCTCCATGCTTATATGCGGCAACAACTCATGGATTAAATGCGTTATCACCACGGCAATCGTATCCTTTGGCATATAATTCAAGATAGCCGCCATTATCCGTCCCATTGCGCCGGGTTCAGTAAGCGCCTCCAATTCGTCTATTAACACCACCTTCGCTCCTTCTCGCATGAATATCCGGCTCAATGCACGCATGGAATATTCAAACGACCCGGTCTTCTTTATCATCTTCCTCCGGTATAAATACAGAGGCGTCAGCGGTATTTCCGCTCGCTCCGCAGGCACTGGCAGACCCAGCTCCGTGAGAATAACCGAAGTTGCAAGCATAATCAACAACGAGGTTTTTCCTCCGCTGTTCGCACCCGTGAGAATGGCTACTGGACGCGATGCAGCGCCGAAGATACCCAAATCCGTTTTTCCTATCGAATAAGAAATTGGCACCACGGGCTCACCGCCGCTCAGCTCTTCATCAACCAGAAATATGTTTCTGCCCATGAGCACGCCTAACCCCTCTTCGCTTAGTTCCGGCATATTCAACTTGAAATCACGGCTAAATTGCATCACAGCCAGCATAAAATCGAGATAGAAAATCTTTTCGATTGCCGTGCTCACCTGTGCTCTATGTTGCTCCAGTTGCTTTGCAAATTCGCTTAGCTTGTAATATCTTCGCTCCGCCTTTTTCCTGTTATATCCCTGCCGCAATCGCTGCAGTGGCACCCGCGAGAACTCAAATGGCAGCCCGCTATCCAGATTCTCATACGCGCACTCCCTTAAAACGTCCCTGTCTTCACCGGTAAGCATCAACGCATCCACCATATTCACCAAAACCTCTTCCAGATAACCTTTAAACTCCTCTACACCGCCGCCGCTTCGCATAATCCGCTCTGCTTCCTTGTTTAGCTCCTCCTCATACCGGTAAATCTCTTCGTCAAAACCGTGTTCAGCTTTGCCATTCTCCATTTCTATCCTTTCCACAAGCCCCAGAACGTCTTCTAAATCCTTTACCGGGATACCTTTGAACAGGTACGAATCCTTAAGTGTTGCAAATTCGGTTAATAGTGTTATTACCGCTCCTATTGCTTGCTTCTTCGCCACGAAAGAATTAATGACGAATTCGGGATAAATTTCGCATGGTTCCGGCAAATTATTAATATCTATGTTTATGATGCCCGGTTCATCAAGCACGCCCTCCTCTGCGTCGCCTTCACCGATTAACAGAATGATATTTTCCTTCTGTAGAAGTTCCCTTGCTTTATCTGTGGAATCGAGAAATTCTACCTGCACGAACTCGCCATAAGTTTCCTTTAGCTCTGCTTTTATTCCTCTTCTACGAATGGCGATAAGAGGTGATTGCCCAAAACGCATCTTCTCTATCGCGGCTCCAGAAATTATTTCACGCACCCTCGCTATTTTCGCCCCTCCCAACTGCTCCTCCAACTTCATGCTCTCACGCACATCCTTAAATCTCGTTTGCAGTTCCTCCCTGCTGAGTGAAGGCGTAAGCGTAAGAACCCTGTCCTTCCCGTTTTTCGTTGTCGCATACGAGGAAAGGATATTCAACAGCTCTTTCTCTAATTCTCGCGTTTCTTTAGTGCAGAACACACTTCGGACTTTATATCCCGCTAAATCCTCTTTTGTTCTTATTACCACCTTCTCTGCTTCTCGTCGTTTTATTCCGAGAATTGCGGATAACGCCTCGGGGTCCGGTATCGCTATTGCATCCTCCAAATAGGGTTTCAGGAACTGCGGGTATTTCTTATTCATAATATCATTGTTGCCATATCTTAATTTTAACCTCTGCTAAAAAGTATCTTCTCGTTCTACAAAAATCTTTTTTATATGAAGAAATTTAAAGCTTAACAAAGCTGAAAAAAATGGACCGACACAAAAAGTGTGAAGAAGAAACACGGGAGATATGGATAAAAGCGAATGACGTTCCAGATAGAATTAAGCGGTTAGAAAAGGCGGCATTGAAATATCCTGAGGAGATGCCCATACTTTCTAATATAGCATATTCTTATCTTGATATAGATGACATAGATAATGCAGTCAAGACCTATCAGAAGATTATTGACCTGAAAGACACCTTTAGACTTGTCTGGGATAACGAACTGGGAGAAGCGTATTTACTCACGGGGAACTATGAGAAGGCTATTGAAATACTGGAAAACTCAAACGTTATTGATTATCAGCAGGGTCTGTTCCTTGCATTTGCATATCTCAAAACTGGCAACAGGAAGAGATTTAAGGAGCAGTTTGACAACTGGATTTCGGAGAATTTGGAACATTCTTTTGAGTTGGGTAGTTATGACCAGTATATCAAAGTTTTGTTCGGTGATGAGGACGCCGGATTTATAGAAGATGTCTGGGACAAGTATTATGACAAATACAGCGGCATGGACCCGTATAAACTATACTGTGAGCTTTACAAGCAGCATTATATTAGACCTGGGTTTGACGATGAAGATTTCGAGGACGACAGTTTTGAAATACCGGCTAAACTAAATAGGGCTCAGTTTGAAGCGTTGTGCGACGAGTATTGCTACCTGGACCGCAGGATGATGTTTTCTATAGACGAGATGACCGAAGAAGAAAAAGACAGATACTTTGAGCTGAAAGACCTGTTGTTTGCTGATACGGTTATTGGGTAAGAGGAGGCATAAAAAGAATGAGTACAGCAAAAGAAGAAGTACAAAAGATACTTAAGCAGTTCCCGGATGACTCGTCGTTCGAGGATATCCAGTATCATATCTATGCGCGGGAGAAGATAGAGCATGGGCTGAAAGATATAGAGAAAGGGCGCATACTCGACCAGGAAGAGATTGAGCGAAGAATGAGCAAAAGGCCTGGAAAGTAAATATATTATTGGTTTTGTTCATGGTGCACGTAATTTGCTGGCACTCTGGGAACGGGAAGGGCGACCTCTGCATCTATAATCATTTTATTCCGCTAATAAAGAATAACAGAGTGAATAGGAGAGCCAATGCTGTTATTAAGAAAGCCCAAAACGCCCACCATGGATTGAAAGAGGGTTCTCTGAAATCCAAATGGAGCCTGGCACCTTCACTTGGTGATTTGTGTTTCCATGCATAACTGATTTGGTCTTTTTCTAATTTTGGATACACTATTTTCCATGGATTAGTCTCTAAATTCTTCGCTTTTTCGTTCATACTGACCATCATACAGATAGCCACAGAAATTAGCATTCAGAAAAAGCTCATTTTCTTCACTTACATCTTTTAAAGGAACATCGCCATCTACAATAAGGATAACTTCGTTCATTGAAGAATCTGAGGATAACCCTATTAATTCAAAGATACATTCAAGATTGAAAGTTGCATCACCACTTGGTGCAACCCAAATAGCTTGTGATACTTTCTTAATTTTATACTGAGGTTGATCGTTCCTTCTAATAAAAGCTATAACCGCCAAAATATCACCTCTCACGGAAATGTTTTAAATTATCCTTATACGCCTCCACCGTCCTTTCTATGTCCTCCTCACTATGCGCAAAAGAAATAAAATTCGTCTCGAACTGCGAAGGCGGCAGAAATATACCGGCGGACAGCATGGAATGAAAAAACCGCAAATACTTACTTTTATCACACGATAAAGCATCTGCATAGTTCCTGACCTCTCTTCCCGAAGGGCTGAAAAACACCTTGAACATCGAGCCCACACCGGAAACGCAACCCTCAACGCCTGAATCACGCAATACTTCTCTTAAAGCCGCCTGCATCCTTCCCCCAGCTTTGTTTATTCTTTGTGGCACTTGCTCCCTCTCTATTATTTCTATCGTTTTCAATCCCGCGGTAACGGAAACCGGATTACCGCTAAACGTTCCCGCCTGATATACCGCCCCTGAAGGTGCCACGAGCTCCATAAGCTCTTTCCTACCACCAAACACGCCAATGGGAAAACCGCCACCCACTATTTTACCCAAAGTCGTTAAATCCGCATCCACACCGTAAAACTCCTGTGCACCGCCCAAAGCGAGTCTGAAACCGGTAATTACCTCGTCAAGGATAAGCAAAACGTCATTTTCCGACGTTTGTTTTCGCACTTCGCTCAAATAGCCTTCTTCTGGCGGTATCGGTCCCACGTTTCCCATCACCGGCTCGATTATCACCGCTGCAACCTCACCCGAATTGAGCTCCAGCGTATCGGTAAGTGCCTGCGTGTCATTAAACGGGATTTGAAGCGTGTTTTTCACCACGTCCTTTGACACGCCTTCTGAGTCGGGAATACCAAATGTCGTGGCGCCAGAACCCGCTTTCACTAACATCGAATCATGAGCGCCGTGAAAACCACCCTCGATTTTTACTATTTTGTCTCGCCCTGTGAACCCTTTTGCAAGCCGTATCGCAGCCATCGTTGCCTCGCTACCCGTATTAACAAAGCGGACGAGCTCAATAGAAGGGTAATTGTTCGTTATCTTTTTCGCAAGCTCTATTTCCTTTTCATGCGGCGTGCCATACAACCAACCTTTTTCAAGCTGCTCGCTTACCGCTTCCTTCACCTCTTCGTTTCCATGCCCAAGAACGAGAGGTCCATACGCTAAGCAGTAGTCAATGTATTCCCTGCCGTCAACGTCGTATATCCGCGAGCCGTTCGCACTCGCGGTGAAGAACGGATACGGCTTATATGCTCGCACCGGACTGCTAACGCCACCAGGCATATATCTCAAAGCGAGTTCAAAGAGTTTTTTTGAGTTCATGTTTCTTCTTCTATTTCAATCTCCGCCAGCTCGTATTGGAAGCTCTTAAGTGCCCTCATCGCCGCACAATCCATATTTGCCGTGTATAATTGTGTTTCCCCCTCTTTTCTGGTTGGTTTTACGATCCCATATTTTTCTAATCGCCCCCAGAAATTATAGAGCGTATCTATCGAAATCTCGGCGCATTCTGCTATCTCCTCTTTTATGTATTCTATGTTCTGATGCGTGAGTAAGAGGTCTACTACCTTCACCTGAGGATACACCCCAAATACCTCAACTAACATGGTACTATGTAGGTAGGATATGTGTACATATAAATATAGTCAGAATTTTTCATATTTTAATTCTAACTTTTCTACAAGAAAAAATAAATGATAGACACAGATTAACGCAGATTAACACAGATGATAATGAAAAATTACAAACATAGAGAGATAGCCGAGAAGATAATTGGAGCAGCCCAAAAAGTACATAATACGCTTGGTTATGGCTTTTTAGAGAAAGTGTATCAAAATGCGCTCGTTATTGAACTGCAAACGCTGGGATTTGATGTGGAAGTTTCTAATTAACTTTGGTAGGTCTGTAACTGTGAAACGTCGTGTGATGGATAAGAAATAAATCAGCGTCTTTTATAAACACGGATTAACGCAGATTGATACCGATGAAAAGATCAATGTCGTTAAAAATAGCCTAAGCCCAAAAAAAGAAAAAATCCGTGTAAATCTGTGTAAATCTGCGTCTCAAATAGAAGGAGGTTTTACTTTATATACAACGAAAAAGTGCTTTTGCAACTTCTTTTGCAAAATACGTGATAATCAAATCCGCACCCGCTCTTTTTATCGCCGTCAGTCCTTCCATCACTATTTCATCCCTGTCCAGATAGCCCTTTTCCGATGCCGCAGCTATCATTGCATACTCACCACTGACGCTATAAGCCGCAAGAGGCACGTCAAATCTTGCACGTACCTTAGAAATGATGTCAAGATAGAAAATAGCGGGTTTCACCATCACGACGTCCGCACCTTCTTCTATGTCGAGTTCCACTTCCCTTAGCGCTTCGCGTGCATTTGAGACGTCCATCTGATAACCGCTTCGGTCTCCGAAATGGTAGCCCGAATCAGCAGCTTCGCGGAAGGGGCCGTATAAAGCGGAATTGTATTTCGCCGCATAAGACATAATAGCCGTGTCTGTGAAACCGTCATCATCAAGGTTCTCCCTGATAACTTTTACCATTCCGTCCATCATTCCCGAAGGTGCTACAATATCCGCACCTGCTTCTGCTTGACTCACCGCTATTTTACCCAGCAGTTCCAGTGTAGGGTCATTGAGCACGTGTCCATTCCCGGCATCTACATCTACAAGTCCGCAATGCCCGTGAGTTGTATATTCGCAGAGGCACAAATCGGTAATAATTATAACGTTCTCCACCTCTTTCTTTAGCTTTCTAACCGCCCTTTGTATTACGCCCTCCGTATTGAATGCTTCACTCCCCGTTTCGTCTTTCTTTCGCGGTATTCCGAACAACAGCACGGATTTTATGCCCAGCGAACGGGCTTCCAAAACCTCTTTTACTGCGCTCTCGATAGAAAATCTATATTGCCCGGGCATGGAATCAATCGGTTTTTTAGTTTCGCCTTCGAGGTTCTCGTCAATAAACAGCGGGAGAATCAGGTCGTCTGTGGAAAGCCGTGTTTCTTTTAGCAGTTTTAGCTCGCGCAAACGTCTCATTCTAACTGTTGGGAACATTTCATTTACTCCTCTTCGCCCTTGCCCAGTTCCTTCTCGAACTCATCCATAAGAAAATCTATAAAATCACTGTTATTATTGTTATTATTGTTGTTATTGTTGTTATCTTTATCGTCATCCTCACCCACATCATTCTCACCTGAACCCGCACCTCGCATTACCGCATAACTCCTGAGTATCCGGGTTGGTAGATGAAAAGCCTTAGACAAAACGGCATGTGAAAAACCTTCCAATACTTCCTTCGGGTCCCTGCCTTTTTCAATATAGCCGAGCGCCCTCCTTTTCTCCTCTTCTCGTATCCGCGACCCGTGCTTGTGAATCAATGCGATAACCCGCTCTATCTCTTCGCGGTTTAGAATCGTTTTAAACCGCTCTATCTCTTCCCTTATTATTAGTTCTACTTTACATACCTCAGAAAGCCGCTTCTTCAGGTTCTCCTCACTTATCTCGTATAAACTGTCCAGGTTATACAGTTCCACCCCCTCTATCTCGCCAACTCGCTCCTCCACGTCCTTTGGATTGGCTATGTCTATAATGAGCAGGTCGTTATCATTTCTACGATGTGCCATTACGCGTTTCATCAAATCATAATCCAGAACATAATGCGGTGCTGAGGTAGTGCTTATGGCGACGTCGCAAACAGAGAGACACCGCTCACTTTCATCCAGCTTTGCCACCTTACCGCCAACCTCTGCTGCAAGACGCTTTGCTCTTTCGTACGTTCGATTCGCAATAAACATGGCTTTCAATTTTTTTTCTGAAATGGCTCGTGCTACCAGCGTTCCCATTTCCCCTGCACCAATTACAAGTATGCTTTTTCCGTCCAGTCCCCAGGTTACGTATTCTGCAAGTTCAACCGCCGCAGACCCGATAGAAACCGAGCCTTCGTTTATTCTCGTTTCGTTCCTCGCTCGCTTCGCCGTTTTTATCGCCCTGTCAAATGCCATGTCCAGAAGACGGTCCATCGTGCCTTCGAGCTTACTTTCCAGATAGCACTTCTTTATCTGACCCAGAATCTGGTCTTCGCCTACTATCATCGCTTCGAGCCCACAAGCAACGCGCATAAGATGCTCTAAGGCATCCTTACCCACGAAAATCCCGCTCTTTTCCAATTTCAACCGGTTAACGACTTCTTCTAACACGGTCCTTGCTTTCTCCGAGCTGATGTATGCCTCTACACGGTTACACGTTTTTATAACTACATAGCCGCACACACGCGGGTCATCGGCAAATATGCCCGGATTCAATCTCTCCGCTACCGCTTCAAGTTCCTCTACACTGCACTTCTTATGCGAAAACCATAAAGAGCCGATTTTATGCATTTTTCTGGCTTATTTTTAGGTTTGTATATAACGTATAACTTCCTTCTGTTTGAGACACAGATTTACACGGATTTACACGGATTTTTTTCTTTCCTGTTGGGCGGGCGGGCCTATTTTTAACGGCATTGCACGTTTCATCTTGTCTGTGTTAATCTGCGTTAATCTGTGTCTATAATTTATTTTTATAATTTATATGTATTTATCCGTTACAATTTTTAATATACGCTTTTCTGCAACTTCGACTGGAGCATCAAGAGCAGCCCAGCATTCTGTATTGTTCAAAACCCGGTTCAAAATCATTCTTCTTTTGGATTCTTCTAAATCCATCTCTTCTTTTAAATATCTCCTGAGGTTGGACTGAATCAGCAGCATCTTTTCCTCCTTATCTTCTATAAGCGACATAATCTGCCCCTTCATATATCTTGCCATTGCCGGTCCTTTCCCACGTGTAGAGACGGAAATCAGGAATCCGCCCTTGTTTACAACGGAAGACATAAAAGCATCTCCTTCATCTCTATAATTAACGAGGACGTCAAACTTCGCCGCTGCTTTTAAAATACGCGTGTTCAGCGTTTCATCATCGGTACACACGAGGATTAAAAAAGCCCCTTTTACAAGGTCTTCCAGATTCTGAGTCCACAAATCACACCTGAAACACTGTATTTCGCCCTTTTCCCGCGTCTCTTCTATCCAATGCGTGAAATCCCGGCTGTACACTGCTACATTTATCTCCCCGCTTTCTACGTTCGTTTCCAATATCTGCCGTAGTTTCCTCTCTGCGATCGCACCTCCACCAAATACAGCGATTCTTTTACCAGAGAGGTCAACATAGAGGGGGAGCATGGTTCTCGTTTGTTTAGTAAATAGAAAGGTAAAAGATTTTTGTTTTTTTAAAGCTTTCGCTTTTTTTATTGTATATAAAGTATATCTTCCGCCTATTTAAGACACAGATTTACACTGATTTACGCAGATCTATTTTAGTTTAACCGTGTTTGTTGATTCTTATCATCTGTGTTAATCTGCGTTAATCTGTGTCCCTAATTTATTTTCTGTTTTCTTGTTAATCTCAAAAACATCTCCTCATCTATTATCTTCACGCCCAGCCGTACTGCCGTATCCAACTTAGAACCCGCTTCTTCGCCTGCTACCACATAATCCGTGCGTTTCGACACGCTCGATGCTACTTTTCCGCCAAGTCGCTCCACTATGTCCTTTGCTACCTCTCGTGGCATAGAGATTCGCCCGGTGAACACGAACGTCTTCCCTTCCAGAGGCTTCCTTTCTGCCTCTGCCACCAACAACCCTGCGCCTGCCTCTTTCTTTTCGTAGCTCACCCCTGCCCTTTCCAACTTCGCTAACAATTCCTTCGTGCTCTCCTGCTCGAAGAACAGCAGAATGCTTCTCGCTACCTCCGGCCCTATCTCCGGTATGCTCACCAAATCATCATAACTCGCATTCCGTAATGATTCCAAATCCCTGAATTTATCTGCGAGCAAAGATGCCGTATGGTCTCCCACGTGTCTTATACCCAGGGCATGAATGAGCCGGGAAAGCGTAGTCTTCTTGCTCTTTTCAAGAGCATCCAATATATTCTGTGCCGATTTGCCGCCCATCCGGTCCAGCCTCAAAAGGTCGCTTTTCGTTAAGAAGAACAAATCCGCTGCATCAGAAACCATTTTTCTATCTACTAACTGTTCTACTACTTTCTCTCCCAGTCCTTCTATGTCGAGCGCGCGAAGCGAAGCGAAATGTTTTATCCGTTCTTTTAACTGCGCTTCGCACGAAACCCCAATGCACCGCCTGATCGGGCCCTCTTTTATCACTTCCGCACCGCACACAGGACATCTATCGGGCATCTTAAATTCTTTCTCCGTTCCCGTGCGTTTCGACTTTATCACACTTACAACCTCGGGTATGACGTCCCCTGCCCTTTTCACCACTACCGTATCGCCAATCCGCACATCCTTCCTCCTCAACTCGTCTTCGTTGTGCAGTGTCGCCCTGTGTATTGTCGCTCCCCCTATTGGCACGGGCTCTAATACCGCAACAGGAGTTAATGCCCCTGTTCGCCCCACCTGCACAACTATATCTTCCACACGCGTGAACTCCTCGCGCGCAGGAAATTTGTATGCAATTGCCCATCGTGGGCTCCTCGAAATCGCACCCAGGCGTTCTTGCTGCTTTATGCTGTTTACCTTCACCACTATCCCGTCAATCTCATAATCCAGTTCATCTCTCTTCTCCTTCACTTCTTCGTGGTACCTAATGACGTCCTGGATAGTATCAAATCGCCGTATTAAAGGGCTTATCTTAAACCCTATTCTTCGTAAATACGCCAGCACTTCCCACTGCGTTGAGAATTCCTTCCCTTCTGCTCTGCCGACGCCGTATGCAAAGAAATCAAGGGGTCGGGAAGCGGTAACTCGCGGGTCAAGCTGTCTTACCGAACCCGCAGCCGCATTTCGCGGGTTTGCAAACATCTTTTCCCCCTTTTCTCCCAACGCCGTATTCAGGTCTTTGAATTTTCTCACCGGGATGAAAACTTCCCCTCTTACTTCCAGCAGGGGTAAGGGAACACCGGAAGCAGAAGCAGCATCAGAAAAAATGCGCAGCGGTATTGTCTTTATCGTTCTCAGATTTTGTGTAATTTCCTCTCCTGTTTCTCCGTCCCCCCGGGTGCTTCCGACGGAAAGAACACCGTTTTTGTATATAAGTTCCATCGCCAGCCCGTCTATCTTCGGCTCCACCACGTATTCTATCGCTGCCGCACCACCCGCTTCTCCGAGAAACTTCCTCACTCGTTCATCAAAATCCCTTACCTCTTCCTCCTCGTAAACACTATTCAAACTCAGCAGAGGGATGCTGTGCTTATACGTGCCGAACGCCTCCAGCGGTTTCGCTCCCACTCTTTGCGTTGGTGAATCGGGCGTCACTAATTCGGGATATTTGCTTTCGAACTTCTCTAACTCCTTAAAAAGCCTATCATATTCGGCATCTGATATCTCTGGCTCGTTCAGCACATAATATCGGTAATTGTGATAATGTATCTTCTTCCTCAAATCCGCTATATATTGCTTTACTGCTTCTTTTCCCTCTTCACCCACCATATTTAGATATATATACAATCTTTATAGGTATACAATATAAAAATAGAGAAGACAGAAAAATATGGCGCAAGAGAGGGAAAAGGGGACTGAGGAGGAAAGTGTAAGGAAGGAAGAGCAGGCTATGTTAATTCCCGGTCCTGATTACTTAGCAAGCGGGGTTCACATAGGAACGCAGCAAAAAACAGGCGATATGATGCGATTCATTTACCAGACAAGACCAGATGGGCTGTATTTGTTAGATGTAGAACTTATGGATGCAAGGCTGAAAATAGCAGCGAGGTTTTTAGCAAATTACGAGCCTTCCTCCATCGTGGTTGTATCCGCAAGGGAGTATGGCCACCATCCCGTGAGTATGTTCGCCGAGGTGACGGGAGCGAAGGCAATAGCGGGGAGATTTATCCCCGGAACTTTAACGAATCCCGGATCCGAATACTTCATAGAACCTTCTGTATTGGTCTTGACCGACCCAATGACAGATGCGCAGGCGTTGCAGGAGGGTGTGAGTACCGGCATACCGCTGGTGGCTCTTTGTGATACAAACAATTCCACGGCAAACGTAGATCTTGTTATTCCTACGAATAACCATGGAAGAAAAGCGCTTGCCACTATCTATTGGCTGCTTGCACGCGAGCTGTTACGAGAAAGGCATCGTAGAGGAGGTAGTAAAGAGGAATTTACGTTCAATTACGATGTGGATGCTTTTGAATCCGAGATATAATATAATAAAATAAGAGTGACAATGAGAAGAGCGGCAGTTGCAGGTGCTTTTTATGAAGGAGAAAGAACGAGTTTGGAAACCCAGCTGCAGGATTGCTTTTCTGGTGTAACGAGAGAAGAAAAAGGAAACGTTCTTGGAGCTGTGGTTCCTCATGCAGGGTATATGTATTCAGGCGGCGTAGCAGCGAACGTCTATGCCAGACTTCCAGTGGCAGATACATTCGTCATCCTGGGTCCCAATCATCAGGGCATAGGTTCGCTTGTCGCAGTTTCGGCTGATACGTGGGCGACGCCCTTAGGCGAAGTGGAAGTGGACAGAGCATTCGTGGATGCGCTGCCAAAACGGATTATTGACATGGATGAGACCGCGCATAGATATGAGCATTCCATAGAGGTTCAGCTTCCTTTTCTTCAATTCCTCCGCGGCGATAAACCTTTTCAGCTCGTGCCCATCTGTATGGGTTTAAGCGACGAGGAAACGGCGAGAGAGGTAGGGGAAGACCTGGCTGACACGATTGCCAAATTTGATAAAAAAGTAGTTGTAATTGCATCTTCGGATTTCACACATTACGAGCCAGACAGAATAGCGCGGGAGAAGGATGAATACGTGATAAAAGCGATAACGGAGTTGGACATTGGGAAATTCTACAGCAGAATATATGAGCGAAACTCGTCGGCATGTGGCGTTGGTCCGATAGCGGCGATGATGCATGCAGCGAAAAAACTCGGTGCAACGCAAGGTGAATTGGTAAAATACGCAACGAGTGGCGATATCACTGGTGACATGTCCAGTGTCGTTGGATATGGAGGCATCATAATTTTTTAATCTACTCTAACAGCCACTTCCATAACGGGACGAACTTTATTATTTTCTTTTTCAAATCTCAATCTCATGCAAGAACAAAGACAAATACAAAGACAAAAACTAACGCCCGCTCCTGCTCCCACCTGCAGGATCTTTTTTGATGAGTTATTGAAAAGTGACTGCTTCGTAGGAGAGCACGGAGAGACCCACCTTGTTACTCCCACGTGCGCAAGGTGTAATAGGCTCTTTGGGGTTGGTGAGATAAAAGAAGTAGAAAAGAGAGGGAATATAACGAAAATAAAAATAAGCGACCCTACGGCTACTTTCGGCATTTACACCGATAAAGCTCTTCTCAATTTGAAACCAAAAGAATACCTGGCTTTTGTCGCTTATCTGCGTCCACGTCTGCGCGCGTATGCACATGCAGGGAAAAACAAAGGTAGAGGTAAAGGTAAAGCTGTTCTAACATTGGTTGAAGAAGCTGGAGTGGTGGATGAAAACGTGAGAAGTAATTGGATATTAAATACGGGGAGGAGGACAATGGAGCGGATAGAAGAGCTTCGAAAAGCGTTACTCGAGAAACAGAGAAAAGAGTTTTCTGAAAGTACGTGGAAGCAAGCGAAGCAAGCGAAGCAAGCGAAGCAAGCGATGGAACACTATGCGATTGATGATGATAAACTGAATTACTGGCAGGGCAGGACAATAGATGCCGTAAAGGACGTGTGGCAGCGTCATGGTAAAACAGCAAAGGAAATGGTTTTGGATATATTAGAGCCGGGTGTATCGGGAAAGAGCAGTGTGGAACGTATAAAGTTGACGGAGGAGCTGAAGAAGAGAGGATTGATGGAAGAATGGATAGAAGAAGTAATTGACGAGCTTATTATTGAGGGGAGATGTTATGAGCCCGAGGTCGGGATGTTGAAGGTGGTGGAGGAGTAATCATATAATTGCAAAATGCAAAGGGACAAGAAAAAAGAAATTATAGACACAGATTAACGCAGATTAACACAGACAGATAATAAGAATCAACAATGCTAAATTTAAATAAGTCCGCGTGAATCTGTGTAAATCCGCGTCTTAAATAGAACCTAGGGCGTTATACTTTATATACAATTAAATATAGCCATCGTGGAGCCAAATAATGGGAACATTTGAAAAAGTGAAATGGATGCAATTGCCGAGAGACGTTTTAATTGGTCACGGCGTCTTAGAGGAAATCAGCAGGGTGTGCAAGCACCTGGGAATGGGAAAAGAGGCGGTTATCGTTACCGGGATGCACCACACAAAAAAGATAGCAGGAGAAAGGGTGCTTGAAATCATGAGAGAAGCAGGATACGAAGTCAACTTAGAGGAAGTGCCGTCTATAAGCGTAGAAAGCCTGGAGCACGTGAAGAACGTATCGAGCGCGAAAAAAGCGAAGTTCATACTCGGTGTGGGTGGCGGGAGCGTCATTGATACGGCGAAGATAGCCTCTTTTGAACTCGGCATTCCTTTTATTTCGGTACCCACTATCGCTTCTCACGATGGGATAGTGTCTCCAAGGGCATCAATGAAGGATAAAGACAAAGGCAACACGGTTTCTATACAGGCGCATGCACCTCTCGCGGTTGTTGCGGACACAAAGATAATATCTTCAGCACCTTATAGGTTTACCGCGGCAGGCTGCGGCGACCTTCTTGCTAACTACACCGCGATACGCGATTGGCGGCTTGCACAGAGGTTACGAAACGCGGAGTTCAGCAGTTATGCGGCTGCTCTTTCCGAGATGACTGCGAATATGATAATGGAGAACGTCACGGAAATAAAGCAAAAAGATGAACAATCCGCATGGATAGTGGTAAAAGCGTTAGTATCCAGCGGTGTTGCAATAAGCATTGCGGGTTCCTCGACTCCTGCTTCTGGTTCTGAACACAAGTTCAGTCATGCTTTGGACATGATAGCGGAAAAACCTGCGTTACACGGCGAGCAATGTGGTGTTGGAACCATAATGATGACACACCTACATGGCGAGAACTGGCAGCGAGTCCGAGCAGTGCTGAAAGAGATAGGTGCCCCCACAACGGCAAAGGATCTGGGCATAAAGGAGGAGCATATAATAGAAGCACTAACCTTAGCCCACAAGATAAATCCGGGCAGATACACAATACTGGGCGATTCAGGACTTACCTATGAAGCAGCAGAAAGGCTTGCTGTGGTTACAGGGGTAATTATATAAATCACGAGATTACACAAGATTACACAGAAGAAAAAAAATGACTGAAACGAATGAAAAGTGGCTTTATAGGGACTTAACTCAGAAAATTATCGGTGCAGCGATGGAAGTTCACCGTGAGTTAGGCTCAGGATTCCTTGAATATGTTTATGAGGAAGCTTTATGCTATGAGCTGAAAGGGAGAGAGATGCATTTTGAGAGGCAGAAAGAACTTGATATTTATTATAAAGACTTGGTAATCCCCAGAAAATATAAGCCTGATTTGATAGTCGAGAATAAAGTCATAGTAGAGATAAAAGCAACATCAGGTTTAACGGAGATTGAAGAAGCCCAGCTATTAAACTATCTAAAAGCGACAAAAATGCGTGTTGGTTTATTATTAAACTTTGGTAGGAAGAGTTTGGAGGTAAAAAGAAGAATCTTGTGAGAATCTGTGTAATCTGGTGGTTAAAATGAATGGGGATGGGTTATGGGATAGGTTAAAAGGAGACGCCGAAGCGGAAAGAGAAGTGGATAAAGAGAAGAGAGTAACATTGGTCGGTGCAAAGTTAGCGAAAGCAGGTGAAGAGTTCATATTTTTAGGGCTTCCGGAGAAATGTGAAGCGTGTAAATTAAAGAAATCCTGTGCTGCGAACCTTGAGGTTGGGAGAAGGTACAGGATAGAGCACGTAAGAGATGAAATAAAGCACGATTGCTACATTCACGAAGACGGTGTGCGTGTGGTAGAAGTAACAGAACCGCCGTTAAAAGTGGCGATAGATGCGAAACATGCTTTAAAAAGCGCTAAGATGGTTTTCAAACCTGCTGTCGCGGATTGTGAAGAAGGCAATTTATGCCATCCAGCAGGACTAAAAGAAGGAGATAGATGTACAATTCTGGATGTGATTGACGATGCACAGGGTAACGATAAAATGTTGAAAGAGCGGGGGTTGAAATTGGTGGAAGTAAAGAGGGAAGGCAAGAAGAAAATAAATTATTGACGCAGATTAGCACCGACAAGATGAAACGAGCGATACCAATGCCACATTTCAAAATTTACCGCAGAGAACGCGGAGTTCGCAGATTTTAGACACAGATTAACGCAGATTAACACTCGTGGGCTCTGCCCACGTCCCTGCAAGCCCTGAAAGGGCTTAATGATAAGAATCAACACGGTTGAACTAAAATAAATCTGCGTAAATCCGTGTAAATCCGTGTCTTAAATAAAAGGAAGTTAAAGAAAGGTTTATGTTCGTAGGAATAGACCACGGGACTGTCGGAATACGATTTGCCGTGTTGGATGAAGGAAAAGCGGGCAGAGCATCTGTTTTTGAGCTGTCGAGAAAAAAAGCAGCGGAGATTGACACTGAGGGAATTATAAGAGAGATAGAGAGGGGGTTAGAGGTAAAGACAGAGGAAATAAAACTGGTTGCGCTGACGTATTCGATGGGCGATGGCTTTTCCACGATAAAAGACATTAACAAGGTGCAAAATCGTGGCGTGAAGAGTGAAGAAGGCGCGGGTGCAAAAGTCGGCGGCGGGACAAAGGTGTTCGATACGATATTGGCAGCGGACATACCCACGATAATGATACCGGGGATTCACGCGGGTAGCGAAACAATAGACCGCCGAATGAAGTTCTTCTCGCATTGCGCAAGCCCGGAAAAGGTGGGCGTTGCATATCACATATATAAAAAAGGATTTGAGAACTTCATTTTCGCTGACATCAGCTCTAACACCGTTACGATGTCGGTAGCGGAGGGAAAAATAATAGGAGCAATAGATGCGTGTTTGGGCTCGCCAGGATTGTATCAAGGTCCAATTGACCTACAGAGGTTAAGAGAAATCGACGAGGGGCGGATAACGGCAAACGAAGCATTTTCAAATTCCGGTGTCCTGCGTAAGAACTGGACGAACGGAAGCGCAGGAAACGAGGAATTGGCTATGGATGCGCTCTCTTTGTTTGCCGCGATGGAAATTGCAGCGATGCGTGTTTTCATGACAGATTACGGCGGCGTAGAGGCAGGAGAGTATAAAATCTTCCTAACGGGCTCTGTGGGTGAGAGAGAGGAAATAAAACAGAGGATAGACCAGCTCCTGGGCATAAACAGCGAAGCAGTAACGATAACTATGTATAGTGCCGCGATAGGGTGTGCAGAAATTGCAAGAGATGTCTTTTACGGTGCAAAAAGGATTTTAGGTATAGAAGTAGAGAAGAACCACAAGAAAATATATTTTTGACACAGATTAACGCAGATTAACACAGACAAAGGATAAAAGTCGAGAAGGTTAACCTTAAATAAGTTCGTGTAAATTTAGCGGTTTGCTTTTTCGGCTATCTAACCCGTTAAGCCGCTAAACCGCTAATTGACCTCACACCCATTTTACTTCCCTCTTTTTCTTTTCATAATAGGGCGAATCGCACCGCACGCATCACATTTCAGCACCCACACGCGGTCCATTTTTATAATATGCGTGTCTGGCTTTTTGCACTCTCCGCATAGCACGTATTCATTTATGTATCGCATAAGTTGACGCTCAACGTCCCCTTTCGAAAATCGTCCCTGAAAAATTACCCTGCTCCCCTCTACCTTGCCTGCGGTGCCCAATTCATTCAACAGGAATTTTATCACGTGTTCCACCTCACGATTTATATAGCTGCAAACAGCATCAAAATTATCGAATATCGTGGTCTTCCCCTCTATAAACACCCTTAGCTCGGGAATAACAAAACGCGATTCCGCAGTCGTTGTACTCGGTAGTCGCTTCAGAGCGCGGTCCAATAAATCCTCGTATTTGTATTCTTCCATTTTGTTGTTAAATTAAACGCCGAGGAAGGGATTTGAACCCTTGTGTCCCGATAAAGGGACACCGGCTCTCAAGGCCGGCGCTTTTGTCCGCTAAGCTACCTCGGCCGCCTTGAGACGGTAGCTATTCTTTTCCGATTCATGGCTTCTTTTTCTTCCAGCCATATACCTTCCTCATTTTCTTTGATCTTCCAAACCCGCATGCCACGCAGTACTTCGCATGCAGACTAAAAGAGCGACTACCGCATCTGCGGCATCTTATGTGCGACCTCTTCTGCTTTTTGCCAAAAGAAGCTGTGCCTTTTACCATGTTCCTTTCTCTCCTGTTCCTTTAGCCTCGCTTCTGCCCTTACCTTTACCCTTACCTTTACCCTCTCCCTTGTCTTTTTCCGTCTCCTTCTGTACGGTTGGCGAGACGTACACCACGTTATCGCCTCGCACCAGAATTTCGCCCATAATGCTCTTGACTGAGGTGTCGCTATCCAACTCTTCTGCATCGCGTAATACCAGGTTCATGTGCATGTCGTATCCGTCTAATACACCTCGAAATTCCCTGCCACCTCTTATTTTCACTATAACCGGGGACTTTAACGATTTGTTTAATATGTCCAACGGCTTAAGCCTATCTACCATGTCCATCACTCTCTCCTTTTCTTTTTACTGCGCTACTTGCTTATACTTGTTATCACCCGTATTTTATAAGTTAATAATGCTTTAGATAGCATAAAGAGA
>JAGGZZ010000126.1 GCA_021161765.1 Candidatus Methanophagales archaeon
AGTTAGCATGGCTTACCAGACCTGGAAGACTGGAGGCGAATGCGTGGAAAAGCCAGAAACCGGTGTGCGAGGCGGTGGCGTCATTATGATTGGTCCAATACCAATTATATTTGGCTCTGACGTTACTGCATTGAAACCCATAATGATTTTAGCAGTGGTGTTGATGGTAATTGCGGTTATTCTCTTTTTTCTTGCATATAAAGTATAACTTCCTTCTGTTTAAGACACAGATTTACACTGATTTACGCGGATTCATTTAAGTTAGACCTTGTTGATTTTTTCCCATCTGTGTTAATTAAGCCCCTTCTGGGCTTGCGGGGACGTGGGCAGAGCCCACGAGCGTTAATCTGTGTCTACAATTTATTTCTCTACTCCTGCTCCTGCTCATATCATACACGCACCGGCTCCAGCCACCCCATATACCTCTCCTCTTTTGCATTCACCACATCAAAGAACTTTTTTTGGATTACGCCTGTTACTTCGCCTCGTTTACCCTCCCCTATCGTTACATTATCTATCTCACGTATTGGCGATACCTCTGCGGCAGTCCCGGTAAAAAAGGCTTCATCCGCAGTCAACAGTTCTTCTTTCGTTATGGGCTGCTCTATCACTTCGTAACCAATATCCTGTGCAAGCTCGATTACCGAATCACGGGTGATACCGGGCAAAATAGAAGATTCTACCGCAGGTGTGTACAGCGTTGCATTTTTAACTGCGAATATGTTCTCACCCGGACCTTCTGCCACGTGTCCATTAGTATCGAGCATTATCGCCTCGTCAAATCCCCTCTCTTTTGCGTCCAGCACGGCTAACAGCGAATTAAGGTAATGTCCCGTGGCTTTTGCCGTAACGGGCAGTGTAGTAGGGTCTATGCTACGCCATGAGGAGAAAGTGCATCTTATGCCGTTCTCTAACGCCTCCTCGCCGAGATAGGTGCCCCACCGCCATGCTGCGATTGCACAATCCACAGGGCAGCCTTCCGGGTTCACACCCAGGTGATGGTAGCCATAGAAAGCGATTGGTCTTATGTAGCACGCATCAAGCCCATTTATACGAACCGTTTCTTTTATCGCCGTTTTAAACTCGGCTTTCGGGTACGGTATTTCCAGCTTATACAACTCCGCGGACCGATACATCCGGTCCACATGTTCATTCAGGCGGAAAATAAACGAACCTTTTTCCGTGGCATAGCATCTTATCCCCTCGAACACGCCCGACCCGTAATGCAAACCATGCGCGAGAACGTGCACCTTCGCTTCCTTCCAGTCCACAAACACGCCGTTATACCATATTTTCCCCTCTTCCGGCAGTCTCTCTTTATCTACCATTGCTATCACCTCAGAAGCTAATTTTGCTTAAGAATATCGCTGCTGTTTACATATAAACTCTTTTCTTTCATCCTAAGAAAAGCTTTGTTTGTTGTTCACCCTTGACCTTATTATCTTCCCTTCAACCCCCAATCCACTCCACACCTCACCTAATCTCACTCTCTTTTCCTCATCCACCAGAGCAACAAAAGAAGGTCCCGTCCCCGATAAGCTCACGCCTTGTACTCCACATTCCAGTGCCTTCACCATCGGCTCAGGGTCAAAATTCAATGCCGCACAATACAAAAAACCGTTTAACGTCATCGCATCTTCAAACCGCTCCTCTAACGCCAATTCGTACGCAATATTCACCCAGGGGGCTATTAATCTCGACTGTTTCACGTCGGTATCTGCGGTAAACGCTTTTTCACGCGGAGCAAGAATGAGAACTTCAGAATCCTTCTCTGTCCGCTTTATCAATTCCCGGCTTTTGTTGTCCGTGATTACAAATCCGCCGAGCAAAGAAGCGCAGGCATCGTCAAAAGCCCCTGTTATTGACACGCCAACGTCCAGAGCAGCATCTACACCTATCCTTATCGCGTCCAGCACATTCGCTTCTTCTCCTATTGCATCCAGCGTAGCAACCACAGAGGCATTTGCCGCTGCGCTGCTGCTCTTCAACCCGCTTCCAACCGGTATCTCGCTTCTCGTGCGTACATAGCCACGCAAGGGCAAATCGAACTTCCTGAGCACCAACTCCATGCATCTCTCTATCAATCTTGTATCAGCACTCGTTTCCCTTGCCCCTTCCAACTCTATCTCTCCCTCTATGCCTTTGAAATCCCTACCAAGCTCCACTTCCGCATACGTCCATAAATCTATGCCAAAAGCAGAGCCTTTATAAGTCGCTATTGCATTTATTACCGTCCCAGCACCACTTGCTTTTCCATACCCTTTCCCTTTTGCACCCATTCTTTCATCCACCTTTCTATCTGTGTTACAGGATTTGATACGATAAAAGTCGCTTCTTTGTAAGGCGACTCTTCCGAGGAAAACTTTAACGCCTTTCTGTATTCTTCCGTCATCTCTTTTGTATTCATCATCGTTGTGACAATCAACGTATCGTTCTCCTTTGTACAGAAAACGGTATATTTGCTTGTGGAAAAGCGCTGGTTAACCTTTTCATCATCTCCTCTCCTTTCTTTTCTTTCCAGATACCTCCCTGAACGAATGACATTCACGATTGTATCAACTGCAATTCCCCCGAATATTTTCTGGTACCATGCCGGTCTTCTTTCAAGCAACCGCTCTACTGCGTGTCTTGTTATTATCACTTTTATTTTATTTGACATCGCTACTTCTACTTCTCCGAAGACCACCTTAACTACCTTCTTTCCATCTCCGGTACGTGCTGTAGTCAACGTATTGCCGGTGCGGGTTTTCAATCTGCTCCTTCACGGTGATTAACTGTTCTCTCCTGCGCTCTATTTCGTCGGTAACGGTAAAGACATAAGCATCGCTTCCCGCCCCGGACCCGTAACTCGTCATAAGAATCTTATCACCCGGTTCGGCTATATCAAGAACAGCGGCTAAAGCAGTGGGACACGAACCCGAATATAAATTGCCTATGTATTTCACCACCAGGCCAGGTTCAATCTGCTCTCTACTAAAACCTTCGTCTTTCGCTATCTGGTACGGGAACTTAGCATTTGGTGCGTGGTTGGCAACATATTGAATGTCCCCCGGAGCAAGACCGCTTAGCTTCAATGCAGCCCGCATAGCCGTCCCTACATGTTTGTAGTAGGCGGGGATTCCCGTGAATCTGCCACCGTGTTGTGGGTATTTCGCTCCATCACGCCGGTAGAAATCGGGTGTGTCAGAAGTGTAAGGAACATAGCAGTCTAAGGTTGCGATAACTTCCTCCTTTCGATTACCGAAGATGAAGGCGGTGCCACCTGCACCGACGGTGTAGTCCAGCGGGTCGCCAGCCGCAGCTTGCGAGTTGTCGGCTCCTATGACCATGACGTATTCGCCGCCGAACGTGGGATATGCAACTAAAGCAGCAGCATCTATGAACAAATCCGTCGCTGCCTTACAGGCAAACTGCGCGTCAACACCACCCGAGAAGAACCCACCCTCGTAGGGCTCGCCTAACTCGAGCACCTGGGAAACGGTGGACATAGATGGATTAACCGCATAGGGCGCTGATTCAGAGCCGATAAAACACTTCTTCACCCTCGCACCGTCAATAGCACTGTGGATGAGCGCTCTCTTGCCCGCCTCCACGGCAAAAGTAGTGGTGTCCTCATCAGCAAAGGGTAAAGTCCTTTCTAATACACCGAGTGCTCCCGGAGGTTCGTTCTTTATCCTGAACTTAGGAAGGTAAACGCCGTATCCAACGATTCCTGGTTTGCCTTTGTCTCCTCTTTTTGAAGATGAAGAAGATGATGATACTGGCTTGTATTCCTGAAATGGATAGTAATCGTCTTCAAAAGAGAAGTTCAAGCTTGAGTAGTAAATGAGACCACTTGCTCCATCCGTGTAGATTTTTCTGAATCGCGGCACCACCGGTTTGCCAATGAATTCGGTGACGTCTATCTCTTCAGGGGGTGGGAGATAATCAGTTATTCTGCCTGGGACTTTCAGGTTATCGTTTTGAAAATGAACTATCCCGGATAGGAAAGATTTTAGATACGCGAACTTTCTTGTGGGCCCCCGGATGACGTTACCCGATAAGAGCGTTCCATGCTCGTAGAAGTGGTCTACCTCACGCATCCTGCTTTTCCTTCCTTCTATATCGCAGAATGACTTTGGCGGGAAGTAAACACGACCACAGCCGAGACATTTCGCTGCTCGGATTCTATAATCAATGAGTATTCTCCTCCTTGTTATTGGCTCGCTCATTTGTTTACTAAACTCAATATTCTGAATATAATATAAATTGTTTAGCGTTTAGGAATTGTGATTTAGGATTTGGATAAATCCTTCATCAAAATATGAACCGTGGCGATTCCTCCCGTGCCGCCTATGTTATGGCACAAAGCCACATTAAGCCCCTCTTTATCTACTTGATTCCCGCCCGCTTCGTTTCTCAGTTGTTTGAAACATTCGTAGACCTGTCTGACACCGGTAGCGCCTACCGGGTGTCCGTCAGCTTTCAAACCACCGCCAGGATTGACCACCATTTCTTTATCTCCATTCACATAAGGGATGTGTTTCGATTTCGACCCTTTAAATTTAAATGATTCATAACTGTCGTGAATAATCTTCCAGCCTTCTCCTTTCTTGCAGAATCCCGAATCTTCCAGAAAGAAGGTTTCCTCTATCGTGAAACAGTCGTGAACCTCAGCAATCTGAATATCTCGCATCGTCATGCCCGTTCTTTTCAAAACCTGCTCCGTTGCCAGTCTTGTCGCTTTGATTCCCGTGAGGC
>JAGGZZ010000161.1 GCA_021161765.1 Candidatus Methanophagales archaeon
CACGTCCATATTTAAACTATTTGTTTTTAGTAAGATTTAGCGATAAATAGCCAAATGTATTAATATTTGGTAGTGCCTAACTTTATGTTTTTCGGTTTTTCAAAAAACCGAAAACCTTAAATAGGGATATCTGCATATTTATAAACAAGTTCGCTTTTAAAAAGGCAAACCTTGAGATAAAAGGGGCAATGAAAAAAAAGGGGTGATGCGGAAAAAATGAATGGTAAAAGTTTGGTAGAAATGCAAATACCGGTAGAAGAAGTAGAGAATATAGATGAGCTCGTTAGCGAGGGATATTATGGATGCAGAAGTGACGCAATCAGAGATAGAATAACTTATATTCACACCGCTCCATTTTCCTTTTTTAAGTAGCGGCCACGCCTGATAGGATCATAGCCTATGTTAATCTTTTCCTTTTGTCTTTAATCCATTAGGGGCTAATGATTAAAAAGATTGCGGAAAAACGGTTAAATAGATGGTGTGAATATACGATTTTTAGATAGTGCCGACCTTAGGCATTAAAAGGGGTTATTGCTATCCATTTGGATTATAACTGTTACCAAAAATTTAAAAATAGAAAGTCTTATATATATCCAACCTGCTGTTTTTTGATAATAAAAATGGAGTGAAAAAAATGAAAAAAAGCGGAAGTGTGTGCCTTTGCGCACTGCTATTAGCCTGTGTTTTGTTAATAGCAGTGCCGACGTTAGCAATGGCAGAAGAAGGAGAAAATTATCCCATGCTTCAGTACGATGCACAAAGGACTGGAAACGTAAGTGGAATAGCGCCAGAAACTGACACTTTATTATGGCAGTCAAACGAAAAAACCGCAGGTTGCATACAAGCAGGACCGATTGTTTCCGATGGCAAAGTTTACATATCTACCTGGTGGTCTTCAGGAATGGGAGTTGAAGGAAATGCCGTTGATGCACTTTATTGCCTTGATGAGAACAGCGGTGAGGAGATTTGGAATAACACCGAAGTCTATGGCGCATCTACGGCGGCGATAGCAGACGGTAAGTTATTTGTAGGAACGCATAGAGGGAACATAACATGTGTTGACGCAACGAGTGGGGAGATGTTATGGAGTAAGAAGATAGAAGAGAATCCATCGTGGTATGGAGTTACATCTTCTCCGCTGGTGTTTGATGGTAAGGTTTTTGTATTAAGCTTCTCCGATGGCACGCTTCATACTTTCTCTTTTGACGGAACAGAGCTCTGGAATTTCTCCTCCGGTGGTGAGATATTCTGCTATTCATCGCCTTCTGCTTATGACAATAAATTATTCTTCGCAGGGAACGATTCAGGGCAACATGCTTTATATTGTCTCGACTTAAACACGGAGGAAGAACTTTGGAAATTCACGACGGAAACAGAAATAAGGGGCTCTCCTTCGATTTGGGGTGATGAAGGCATGGTTTTCTTTACTACTAAATATATACCAACGAAGAAATACGGGATTTACGCTGTTGATATAACCACAGGAGAAGAGATTTGGAATATAACCTATTATAAATCAAGCTGGGCTTCTCCTGCTTTGAGCAACGGGAAGCTATATATTGGCGGCTCTTCTGTCAACACCGCCTTCTATTGTTACGATGCAAATGATGGCACATTATTATGGAAGAATGAGGAGATGGAAGGTGCGATAGATTCGTCACCTGTTGTTGCCGATGGGAAAGTCTATTTTGGAACAAATGAAGTTGATGGGACGGTATATGCACTGGATGCAAACAGCGGTTCAATCGTTTGGAACTATACGCTATATATTCCTCCTGGATTTGGAGGCGGGTATAATATAGCGTCGCCTCCTACCGTTTCAGAGCGCACCTTGTTCATGGGGGTTGACAACGTAGGTGTTCTTGCGTTTAGAGACCCTCGGGAAGTGCTCTTTGACGGCACCGTTACCCTTATTAACGGAACTACCTTATCGTTCGTACCGAGCAACAACGCGTCAGCGAGTTATGAAGTGAACGCTACTACGGATTTAGGCGCGCTGAATGCTACGGGTCTGGCGTTTAACGCTACTGATACGTGGTACGCAACCTACGGCTCTTTCTTCTTAGAGAGCATCGCGGGAATAGAGAACGAAGCCTGGCCAGACAATACCTGGGCGCTATATATAAACGATGCCATGGCGTCTAAGGGTCTGGGTGCGAACGAGCTTAAAGACGGTGATAACGTCAAATTCTATTACTGCCCCAGCGATCCTGCAACCTACGCGTATCTGATAGAGAACGCGAGCTACGTGGTGAACATAAACGTCCATACGGTTCCGTCCTCAGTAATATTCGACACAGGCGCTCCAGAAAATCCATATCCCAGTATCTTCGGCGTCCATTACGGAAATATAACGCCATCACATGATGTTTACGTCACAGATATGTACACATATTCCTGTGCAGGAACCGGTGGGCATTCCGAAGAGGCTGCATTCTATAATTCAACAACAGGAGCACAGATAGCAAAAGAGACATGGAACGGCTACGCAGTAGGTGATTATCAGTACATCGAATTCGATGAGCCTTTTGTTTTGCATCACGGGACTACTTACAATTTTGTAATTCGCACAGGCTCTTACCCGCAAATTCATCACAAAAGCGCGCTTGAGGTCAGCGATGGAATTATAACTTGTACTAACTTCACAGATACAAATGGGAAAAAATATGAAGACTGGATACCTGCAATCAGGTTGGAGTAAATACTTTATACTCTTTTTTTCTTTATTCCTTATCTCCCTCTCAACCGTCAGCGTCAGCGCCAGTAGCACCATTACGCAATGGAATAGCATAACCGAGGATAGCTCTGATAGCTTTCCCGTAGATATTCACATAGACGAAAGCAAGGAGGTAGAATTCACTGTTTCCTCTGATTTTACTTGTGCATGGACATGGTCAGTAAACGAAGAAGAAATAAAAGAGTCAGAGGGAGAAAACTCGGATTTATCTTATGTTTTTGATGAATACGGCATTTATAACATCAGTGTTGTAGAGGAGAGAGAAAATGAAAATGAATGTGCATATTGGAACGTTACGGTTTGGTTAGTAATAGGAGAAGAAAACGATGTCCGGGAGTTGGAAGGACTTGAAGATTATACTTTACGAATTTCAAAACGACCTGAAAGAATCATTTCTATGGCGCCGAGCTGCACCGAGATGTTATTTGCCGTAGGTGCAGGAGATAGAGTTGTTGGCGTTACGGAATACTGTGATTACCCACCAGAAGTGGAAGAGAAGAAAGATAATGGAGAAATAGAAGTGATAGGAGGATATTCAACACCCAGCTTCGAGAAAATCGTGGATTTAGAGCCGGATTTAATAGTCAGTGCTTACGGGAATCCTGACGATGTGATATACCGGGTAGTGGAATTTGGGTATCCAGTTTATGCACAGCATCCTAAACGTATCAAAAGGATATTTGAACATATAAAAGTCACAGGGGCGATAACAAAACACGATGAAACTGCATCTACCCTGGTGAATAACTTAAAGGGGAGATTGGACGATATAGAAGAAGAAACGGAATCATTAGAAGAAGAGCAAAGACCGAGGGTTTTTTATGATATTGGTGACTTCTTCACCGCGGGCAAGGAAACATTTGCAAACGAGATAATTGAGATTGCGGGCGGCAAAAATATCGCTACAGATAACTCAGGATACTCCAGAATGAGCCTTGAGGAGCTCATTGTTAAAAAACCCCAAGTTATCATCTGTGACAGTGGGCATGGGGGCATGAGCATCGCGTATGACCAAATAGTAAATGATGAGCGGCTGAAGGATGTGGATGCGGTGAGAAACAACAGGGTTTATGTAATTGAGACGGACATAATATCAAGACCAGGCCCAAGGGTGGTAGACGCAGTGGAAATAGTTCATGCGGATTATGCGGATTTTTTCGATGAAATGGAGGACGGGGAGGAAGAAACTATTCCCCCGGAGATAACCCTTCAGGAACCAGTTGACACGGAAATAAACAACATAGAAGGTGAATCACGAACGTTCGCTATCTCCATAGACCAATCCGTGGATATAGTCTGGCAACTAAACGGCACGGAAGTACAAGCAGATGAAGATGTAACAGAAGCCAGTTATACAAATGCGAGTGCCGTTTTGGGAATCTGGAACGTCTCGGCAATCGCAACCAACAGAGAAACGGGTCTCTCAAGTATCCACACATGGGTATGGAACGTGACGCCTGCACTTACTACTACAACCCCTACGCCAGCGGTAAATATAACCACAACACCTTCACCTACTCCATATCCATCTCCAATTTCAACACCAACACTAACACCTACGCTTGCGATAACCTCAACATCCACGCCCACACCGGAAGAAAAGCAAAAGCAGAGAGAAGAAGAAACACCAGAACCACC
>JAGGZZ010000028.1 GCA_021161765.1 Candidatus Methanophagales archaeon
ACAACACGCTCACGAACAACAACGCATCGAACAATGAAATCGGCATCTTTTTGCAGAGCTATTCGAGCCACAACACGCTCGCTAACAACACCGCTAACTCGAACATAGTGCACGGCATCTGCTTGGAGTCTTCGAGCAACAACAATCTCACGAACAACACTGCTAACAACAACAACTACGGCATCATCTTGTCTACTTCGAGCAACAGCACTCTTAAAAACAACACCGCCTCAAACAACATCAATTACGACTTCTATTCATCCCAAAAGTCGCATAACAACACTGTCAAAGGCCTCACGATTAGCAGCATAGCAAGCTACCCAACAACAATTTCTTTTACCTACGACAATGGAATAAAGATAAAAGGTGTGAAGACCGCTCCTTCTAACCCGGATGGAAAGCTGAACGTTGGCAAATACGTGAATGCGACGAACGTGACTGCAAATTCATGGCTATTTTTGAACGTGAGCTATACGGATGCAGATTTAGGCACCGTTGACGAAGATAGTTTAAGAATGTGGAAGTATAACTTTTACGGGAGCTGGACGGAAGTTCCACCGCCAAATGGAGTTAATACCGTTGAAAAATATGTTTATGCGAACATCACATCTTTCAGCATATTTGCACCGCTAAGTGAGAAGGCAGCACTAACGCTGGGAAATATTACCAATATAACACAGGATTGGGGAATAGACTTCCGGGTGAATCATTCCGTAACGGCGAAGAACGCGACTGCGTACAACGTCACGCTGAACTATTCTTATTGGCTTACGAATACGACATGGTCAAGCATAATCAAAGACAGCATGAAATGGCAGAACCAATCAATGGGTAATAACACGGTTGCAAACAACTCTATTGAGGTATTCGCGAATGCAACCGATGCGAACAATGCTTCTGGAACCTTCTGGATAAATATCACGAAGCGTGACATCGGAATTGTTGCGAGTCCAGAAGCCACACAAACCATTGACCCCGATGAGATTTTCTGGATAAATGGGAGTGGAAAAGACGAATACGGGGATGAACTCATAGGGAAAGCTGATTTGGTAAGAGAAGGGATTATCGTTGAAACAAAGGATATAACGAGTGGAAACGGAAACGCGAACTTCAGCAGGACTGAACCTTTAGCAGGCTCTTTCAACTTCTCCATTCGATTCTATAACCTCTCTCATTATAACAATGCAACAACATCAAATTCCACGATAACTGTGAGAGGGCCGACACTCGAACTTGGAAATGTCTCCAACATAACTGAACACTGGGGCAGGGACTTCAACCTGAACCATTCGTTTTCGGTAACGCATGCGAATGCGAGCAACGTTAACGTGAGCTATAACGTGTCGTGGATTTCAAACTGCTCACTGGGAACGGTGAACAGGGGCGAGAAGAAATGGTGCAACCAAACAGTTTCTAACTCCACGGTGCAGAACGTCACCGTAAAAGTGAATGCGAATTCGACAAACGTTTCTGCGGTTAACGACAGCGAAACGTTCTGGATAAACATCACGCGGAGAGACATCGAAATTATTGCGAATCCTGCTGGAGAACAAACCGTTGACCCCGATGACACATTCTGGATAAACGCGACAGCAAAAGACGAATACGATGATGAACTAACAGGAAAAGCAGATTTAATCAGAGAAGGAATTAGCGTTGAAACAAAGGATATAACGAGTGGGAATGCGAACTTCAGCAGGAGCGAGCCTTTAGCTGGTACTTTCAACTTTTCCATTCGGTTCTATAACCTCACGCATTATAACAATGCAACTACGTCTAACTCATCGGTAACTGTCATTATACCTGTGAACATCACCACCTACGCACCGGAATCGCCCGTTAACGACACCGTCTGCAATTGGAGAACGTTTAACGTAACTGTTAATCAAACGGTAAACATGAGCTGGTATCTGAATGGAACAGCGCAAATTTCTAAGAATGAAAGCGTAACGGAAGCTAATTACACCTTCCATGCACAGTACGTCGGCGTGCATAATGTTTCTGCTGTCGCCGAGAATGCAAATGGAACCGATATGCAGGCATGGGACTGGAATGTGACGGCAGCACCAACAGTGGCTCCGAATATTACTTCTTTCGCTCCTTCTTCGCCTGTAAGCGATACAGAAGGTGCAACGAGGACTTTCAACATCACGATAGACCAAACAGTGAACGTGAGCTGGCAGATAAATGGGACAGAGGTATTCAATCAAACTGGAGTAATTGAATCCGCATACACGAACACCAGTGCTGCTGTTGGAACCTGGAATGTCTCTGCAATTGCCACAAATGCAAATGGAACGGATATACAAACATGGACCTGGAACGTATGGATGCTCGGCGACCTTAATCATAACGATAGGATAGATACCGGCGATGCGACACTTGTCTTGAGAATGATTGTTGGTCTCACACATGTGGATTATCTCGGTGATATGAATGGTAATGGCAGGATAGACACTGGTGACGCGACGATAATACTGAGGATAATCGTTGGGCTGCCAGTATAGTATAGGAGAAGCAAGAAAAGAGAGGGCTTTGTTAAACCTTTGGTTTATATCTCTAGGAGGTTTGTACGGTGAAAATAGTAGTGGGCATAACAGGAGCAAGTGGAGTCATATACGGAATAAGACTGTTAGAAGTGCTAAAAGAGCGAAACATTACCGATACACATCTCATTGTATCCGAGCCCGCAAAAAAAATAATCGCTATCGAAACCGAATACGAACTCGATGAAGTATATGCGCTTGCTTCTCACGTGTACGACAATTCCGACTTCACAACAGCACTGAGTAGCGGCTCCGTGCGGTATGATGGAGCGATAATAGCACCTTGTAGTATGAAGACGCTGGGCTCTATTGCATCGGGCATATCCACCACGCTGGTCGCGAGAGTAGCCGAAATATGCTTAAAGGAGAGTCGAAGATTGGTGATTATTCCACGGGAAACGCCACTCAGTCTTATTCATCTTGCGAATATGGTTACGGTAAAGAAAGCAGGTGCTATTATGCTGCCCGCATCGCCGGCATTTTACCACGAGCCAAAAACCGTGCTCGATATGGTTGATTTTATCGTGGCACGCGCACTTGACGTTTTCGGGATTGAACTCGGTGCTGGAAAGCAGGAGTACAATCTAATAAAGCGGTGGAAAGCGACATAAACAAATTATAGACACAGATTAACGCAGATTAACACAGATGAAAAGAATCAACAAACACGGACGGTTAAACTAAAATATATCTGCGTAAATCAGTGTAAATCTGTGTCTCAAATAAAAAATACTATAATATAGTTTATCTACATACATTAAATAATGTGGACACGGTCGGTCGGGATAGCCAAGAGGTCTAAGGCGGTAGGTTGCTAACCTACTTCCCCTTATGGGGAGCGAGGGTTCGAATCCCTCTCCCGGCGCTATTAGCTATGCTATTTATGTTAGACCCTATCGTGTACGTCTATGAGAAGATATTGAAAAAAGGAATACGAAATTCCTCTATCCCCGTGAATCACGTTCTCCTTGTGCTAGATGAATCTGACCTTCTTTCCGATACTACAGGAACAGGAATGGAACAACTGAGGCAGTTCATAAATTGGTGCTATGCCCTGAAGATAAAGATTATAAGTGTTTACATCGGCGTTATCCGCGATGGAGTGGACAAGAACGTGTTAGAAAAAGCATACGCGCACCTCACGGAGAGCATAACAAGGATGCTGAGTAAAGAAAAAGCTTCTGTCACAATATATACGGACGGACCGGAACCGGAACCCGCATATAAGAAATCCGTAGAGGGTGCTGGTGCAGATAGCGAGGGCGAGATGCGGAACAAAGGAAGGGAAATAAATATTTCTATCGGGTTGGGCGGGAGAAGCGAGCTGACAAAGGCGATAAAGGAGATTGTAAAGAAGGTAAAAGCAGGGGAAATAGAGCCCGAAGAGATAGATGAGGAGCTGATAGAATCGGAGTTGATCTTCAAGTCCGACCCCGACCTCGTTATCAGGTCGGGCACAACGCGTTTAACCGATTTCTTGATTTGGCAATCGGTGTACAGCGAATTTTATTTCACGGACATTAATTGGTGGAAATTCCGGAAGATAGACCTGCTTCGTGCTGTACGCGATTTTCAGTTACGCAAAAGAAGATTTGGACGGTGAGTAAGAGGAATATGGTTAATAAAGAGCGGAAAATCCTAAATCCTAATTTCTAAACTCTAAACAATTTCAAAATCCTAAATCCGAATATCCAAACAGCTACACGATCCAACGAGCCACTAAGATGCTGTAAAGGGCTTAGTTTTGAATTTGGATTTTTGGTTATTTGGATTTATTTAGGATTTAGGATTTCGTGTTTAGGATTTTCGTCTACAAAATACAATCAGAGATTGAGAAAGTGCATTTTCCTCGCCCATACGCTTACCGCTTTTCTTGCCTGTTCTGGATTAGCAAAGTTAGCCTCTATGGCGTCGTCATCTCCGGGATCCCCTATAAAAGGGTCTATTGTTCCCTTCTCTACATCCGCCACCCATATCATTGCGGCACCCGCGTCATGCTCGCGGAAGAACGAGATAAAAGGAGCAGGCGTCTTCTCTGTTGGAACAACAATTACGTTTTCGTTTTCCTGCTCATACTTCGCTTCTGAGTTCTCCATTTCATCTACAAACTGAGGAACAAATGTTATAGACGGGAAAATAAAGATGTGCTTGCTTCTATACTTGTTTTTATTTTTCACTGCTATCATCTCGATATGGTCATTTTTGGACTCCGTGTTTTCTACCTGATACCCGCATCGTTCCATGAAATCCTTCACCACACGCGTTAGCGCACCCGGGGGGCTCCGTATCCTTGCCCAGCGCAAAAAAGCATCCTCCAGCTCATTACTCATGTATCTGTGCGTGGGCACGCAGTAAAACACCTCGCCTTGATAATTTATCCGTGTATGCATGTCAGGAGAAAAAAGAGAGAACATTTCGTTACTTGTTATGCTTTCAAAAATCACGTCTTCTAAAGTTCCGTTCAATTTCGTCTCCAGATCGGCTCTTTCGGCATCGGTGAGCAGCGATTTTATACTTTCGCGTATCTTCAAAACGAGCTCGCCTTCGGATATTACGTTGTACGCCGACAAATAAGCGGCGAGTTCGTCAAACACCTTCAATAAAGCGTCGTATGCCATTTCATATCCTCCGTGGTTATCATTAATATCATATTAAGGGTAGAAAATATAAACACAGAAAAATGGTCGAGAAATTTGCACATCGTATCACAGGCATAGATATTTCAGGCATAAGGAAAGCATTCGAAACCGCATCTGGCAAGTTCTTCAACCTGGGTCTCGGTGAACCCGACTTCGATACACCGGCGCATGTAAAGGAAGCCGCTATACGAGCACTTAACGCTGGATTTACCTCTTATACCTCTAATAAAGGCGTTGAGGAACTGAGAGCGGCGATATGCGACAAGTTCAAACGAGATAACGATTTTTCCGCTAGCCCTGAAGAGATAATCGTTACGTCCGGTGCGAGCGAAGCGTTACATATAGCACTCCTTGCCGTTGTAGAAAGAGGAGATGAGGTGCTGATACCAAATCCCGGGTTCGTTTCGTTCGCACCACTAACGAAATTAGCAGAAGCGAAGCCAGTCGGTGTCCCGCTAAGCGAAAGCGAAGACTTCACGGTGCCCGCTGAAGCAATAAAGGAAAAAATCACGCCAAAAACAAAAGCGCTCATAATAAATTCCCCTGCTAATCCCACGGGTGCGGTGGAATCGGAGGAGAACATAAAAGCACTCGTTGACGTCGCCCACGACCACCACATAACCATCATTTCCGATGAGGTTTATGAGCATCTTATTTACGATGGCTTGAAGCACACAAGCCCCGCGAGATTCGCTGACGCGGGGGTCATCACGGTGAATGCGGTCTCAAAGACCTACGCAATGACCGGATTCAGACTGGGTTATCTTGCTGCTCGTAAAGAATACGTAGAGCAAATGCTGAAAATCCATCAGTATATCCAGGCGTGTGCATCTTCTATTTCGCAACATGCCGCATTGGCTGCTATTTCGGGTCCACAAGACGGTGTAGCAGAGATGAGAAGCGAGTTCAAAAGAAGACGCGATTTTGCCGTTGATGCTCTTCACGATATGGAGATGACGTTCTACACGCCAAAAGGAGCTTTTTATATCTTCCCTCGTGTAGGTGATGAGCAAGAATTTGTAGATACGTTAAAGCAGAGAGGGGTAATAGTCACACCAGGGTCGGCATTTGGAACTATGGGTAAGAATCACGTGAGAATATCGTATGCTGCGAGTTTTGATGATTTAAAGCGAGCTTTTGCAATAATGAAAGAGGTAGTGAGCACTATCTAAAAATATAGGGATTTATCACCGCGGAGAGCGCCGAGACCCCCCGAGTTTTAAGACTGTTTCAATCTTTGCTCAGTTTTTTCTGGTGCCTCTGCGTTCTCTGTGTGCTCTGCGGTGAAATTTAAGGATATATATACCCCCATTGGCTATTGGCTATTCCCTATTCCCCAAGTCCTTTATAAGGCCGTCTCATCTGCTTACCGCATCTCAGGCAAGTTGTCGTGATGTAATCGCCTCGGAGGCGAATGCGTGCATTCTCACCCGGGACTAAGAAGGCATAACAGCCTTTACAAATCCGAATCTTTAACTGATGTGGTATTTGCACCCTATACCGCATCCCGATTTTTCGTGCAAGCTGCACGTATCTATCACCCCTCCTGCTTCTCCCTTTTATCTTATTTTCTCTCGCATCGGCTTCTGCGAGTTCGAACAGCCGCTCTATCCGCTGTAAGGCAATGTCTTCTATTCTTCCTTTTCTCCTCCTTTTCTTCATAAGTTCAAAATAAATTATAGACACAGATTAAAGCAGATTAACACAGATGATAATATAGCGGTTTGGCTGTTTAGCGCTTTGCCAGAGGGACTGAGCCGCTAACGAGCTAAACCTCCAAACTCGCTTAATCTATGTAAATCCGTGTCTTAAATAGAACGAAGCTATACTTTATATATACAACCAGAAATGAAAGAAGAGGAAAGGGATAAAAAGCTCAAAACGGCAAGAACCATCGCGGATTATCAATTTGGCCGCGGTGCCGGTGAAACCCTGTTCCCTGATACGGATACCGTGGAATTTATGCTCTCAAAGACAAGAAGAATATCGCAGATAAAAGATAATCTTCTCGAAACGCGAATAGCAACCCTGAGGAGCGTTGACGGACTACTAACACTGAGTATAGAAGGAGCAAAGAGATTGCATCGGTTTTTTGAATATCCCGGAATACGTGTGGTTATGAACGAAGAGAGCAGTGAATTTATAAAGGCTGGGGGAACCGCGTTTTGCAAACACTTACTCGACGCCGACCCCGCGATACGGGCTTACGATGAGGTCATATTGGTGGATGAGCACGATAATCTACTTGCCACGGGAAAAGCTATGCTATCGGGAGAAGAGATGAAAAAGTTCGAGCACGGTGTAGCAGTAAAAGTGAGATATGGTGCCTCATAGGGCTAAGCTTAGGTTATATTATTCATAGTATAACAAACATAAAATGATATTTCTTTGGTAAAGCTTTTTTTGTAGATAACAAGGTTTAAAAACGAATGAGGGTGGGGATGGAGAAAGAGGAGGGAAAAATTCCGATAGAAGGAGTAATCGGGGACGTGCTAAGAAAGGGCGGGCTGAGTCTCAGTACCGCAGAATCTTGCACGGGTGGACTGCTATCGCATAGAATAACAAATGTCTCGGGCAGTTCAGACTATTATAAAGGCGGCATCGTGGCTTATTCAAATGAGGTAAAGCAAAAAATCCTACACGTTGCTGAGAAGACCCTGAAAGAAAAAGGCGCGGTGAGTGCAGCGTGCGCACGTGAGATGTCGAGCGGAGTAAGAAATCTGCTGGATGCCGATATCGGGATTGCAACCACGGGCATTGCTGGGCCCACCGGGGGGACGCCGGGCAAACCCGTTGGATTAGTTTATATAGCATTGGCAACAAATGAATACGTCTACCATGAGAAACATATCTTCCAGGGAGATAGGGGAGAGAACAAACGCGAAGCGGTAGACGCTGCACTTGAGATGTTAAAAGCATCTCTAAAAAGGGCTCGTAGCTCAGAAAGGTAGAGCAGCGGGCTTTTAACCCGTCGGTCGCGGGTTCAAATCCCGTCGAGCCCGTTAGTACAGTATCGAAACAAACAAAAGAACAGAAAGTAAATTATAGACACGGATTAACGCAGATTAACACTCGTGGGCTCTGCCCACGTCCCCGCAAGCCCTGAAAGGGCTTAATGATAAGAATCAGCATGGTTAAACTAAAATAAATCTGCGTAAATCAGTGTCTTAAATAGAAGGAGGTTATACACTATATACAATGAAGAAGGAAAAAGTTTCTATACTCGAACATGAATTAGTACCCAAGCACGAGATAATGGGGGCAGAAGAGATAAAAGAGCTTTTGGATAAATACAAAATAAAAAGGGAACAATTGCCTAAGATAAAATTATCTGACCCTGTGATAAAGGAGATAAAAGCAGATGTGGGTGATGTAGTGAAAATAAGGAGGCAAAGCAGAACAGCGGGAAAGGCATTATTTTACCGACTGGTCATAGAATAGAATAAAATATGATAGACCGTAGTGTTATTTCAAAAGCATACCTGAAGGGTGGGAAAATAGCACAGCATCAGCTCGATTCTTTTAATTATTTCCTCGAGCACGGCATGCAAAAAATAGTAGATGAGCAGCCGTATGTAGAAACTTCCATCTCGGATGAAGATGAAAAAGGAAGGTATAAAGTGGGTGTAAGGCTCGGTAAAATAACGGTGGGCAATCCGAAGACAATCGAAGCAGATGGTTCTTATGAATCAATTTTCCCTGCACAGGCGAGATTAAGGAATTTGCACTATTCCGCCCCCATATATCTGGGAATGCAGTTGGTAAAGAGATACGAAAGCAGTGAGGCAGAGGCAACAGCGGAAACAGAGATAGAAGCAGAAGGCGAGGAGGAGAAAATCGAGATTGGTACCCTCCCAATTATGCTGAAATCAAAAAGATGCAACCTTTACGGGCTTTCCGAGCAGGAGTTGATTGATAACGGCGAAGACCCCCTTGACCCTGGAGGCTATTTCATCCTGAATGGTTCTGAGCACGTAATAATCACGCTGGAAGACCTCGCACCAAATCGGATATTTGTAAATTTCGAGGAGAAATACGGGATTAAAAGCGCCGTTTCTAAGGTGTTTTCTCTTAAACAGGGATTCCGTGTGCCCACACGTGTGGAGATAAGTAAGAAAGGCATGCTTGAGGTCTCTTTTCCCGCTGTCGGTCGGAAGATAGAGTTCGTTATGCTTATGCGAGCGTTGGGACTCGAAAGTGATGATGAGATATTAAGAGCCGTCTCCGATGACCCACAAATACGTAAATACATCCGTGATGATAACATAGAAGAGAGCGTGATACATACAAAAGAGGAAGCAATAGATAAGCTGGGTCGTAAAGTCGCATCCACGCAGGCAAAGGAGTACCGGGAGAGACGCATTAATTATATCTTCGACCGTTATTTCCTCCCTCACCTTGACACGTGGATAGCGAAGGCGCATTTCATAGGACGAATGGCAGAAGCATGTTATGAACTTTCTCTGGGTATGAGGGACGAAGATGATAAGGACCACTATGCAAATAAACGACTGAAACTCGCAGGCGACCTGATGGAAGACCTCTTCAGGGTATCGTTCACAAGGCTGGTACGCGATATGCGGTATCAACTGGAACGTGCGAATATGCGAAACCGCGAACTGAAGATCAGCACTGCTATTCGGACGGACGTGCTCACTGAACGAATACGGCATGCATTGTCAACCGGGAATTGGGTAGGCGGCAGAGGAGGTGTTTCTCAATTGCTGGAAAGGAGCAATTACATAGCTACGTTGAGCCATCTGAGACGGATAATTTCGCCCCTAACAAGGGCGCAGCCTCACTTCGAAGCGCGTGATTTGCACCCCACACAATGGGGAAAAATCTGCCCTACTGAGACGCCGGAAGGTCCCAATTGCGGTTTGGTGAAGAATTTCTCGCAGATGGTTGAATTATCCGTGGGTGAAGACCACAAGAACTTCAAAAATACGTTATTTGAACTCGGGGTTATCCCCCCTGCTCGCTCTTTACAAATACGCGCGGAAAACCGAACTCGTGTATTCGTGAATGGCGACTTCATTGGATTCTCGACCGAGCCTGATACATTCGTGGATGCCGTAAGAAAGAAGAGAAGAAGGGGAGAACTATCATCTCAAGTGAACATCGCCTATTATGGGGATAGAAAAGACATAATAATAAATTCTGATAGGGGAAGGGCAAGAAGACCGGTTATAATAGTGGAAAATGGAATTCCTCTGGTTACCGAATCGCACATCGAGAAACTGAGAACAGGCGATATGGACTTCGATGGATTGGTAAAGGCAGGAGTAATCGAGTATTTAGACGCAGAGGAGGAGGAGAATGCACTGATAGCACTAAACGAGGAGGATTTAACAAACGCAAATGGAGGGGATGAGTACACGTATACGCATCTGGAAATAGACCCCTCTTTGATTTTGGGCATCGTTGCAGGGTTAATTCCGTATCCTGACCATAATTCGTCACCGCGTAACACAATGGGCTGTGCGATGTTGAAGCAATCTTTAGGGCTTCCAACGGCAAACTATAAATCCCGTGCTGACACACGGGTACACCTTTTGCACTCTCCGCAGAATCCGATAGTAAAAACAAGGACTGCAGACCTTATTTCACATGATAGAAGACCGGCAGGGCAGAACTTTGTCGTTGCCGTTTTAAGCTATGCCGGGTATAATATGGAAGACGCATTGATATTTAACCGCGCTGCAATAAACCGCGGATTGGGAAGAAGCCATTTCTTCAGATGCTACGAAGGTGAAGAGCGACGGTATCCCGGAGGAGAGGTGGATAGATTTGAGATACCTGATATGGAGATTGGAGGCGTGAGGAGCCATGAAGCGTATAGCCAGCTTGACGAGGATGGGATAATAAATTCGGAAACGAAAGTGGCACCAAACGATGTATTAATAGGGAAGACAAGCCCACCAAGGTTTTTAGAGGAAAGCACGGAACTTCTAAGTCCTTTGGAAAGAAGAGATACTTCCATTTGTACTCGCTCTAACGAGCAGGGGACAGTAGATTCGGTCGTGCTTATGGAATCGAGCAGCAGCAGACGTTTATCTAAACTCAGTGTTCGCGACCAGAAGATACCGGAGATAGGTGATAAATTCGCATCCCGGCACGGTCAGAAGGGTGTAATCGGACTGATTGTGCCGCCGGAGGATATGCCATTTACGGAAGGGGGAATCATTCCTGATATGATACTAAACCCTCATGCCATTCCATCGAGGATGACGGTGGGGCACGTGCTGGAGATGATAGGCGGGAAAGTGGGCGCATTAGAAGGGAGAGCCATAGATGGAACCGCTTTTACCGGTGAGCCCGAGGAAGACTTAAGAAACGCGCTTAAGCGTGCGGGGTTTTCACCTGCGGGTACGGAAGTGATGTATAATGGAACAACCGGGGAGAAAATAAAAGCCGATGTCTTTATCGGCGTTGTGTATTATCAAAAGCTATACCACCTGGTATCGGCAAAGATGCATGCGCGTGCAAGGGGACCCGTGCAGATATTAACAAGGCAACCCACAGAGGGAAAAGCAAGAGAAGGCGGGCTTCGTTTCGGCGAGATGGAAAGGGACGTACTGATAGGCTATGGAGCTGCGATTTCGCTGAAGGACAGATTATTGGATGAATCTGACCGCGTTGTTGAACTGGTCTGTGGACATTGTGGTATGATTGCATCAAAGGACCAGAAAACAGGGTCCGCATATTGCCCAAACTGTGGTGCGGACACTGACATATATCCTGTGGAGATGAGTTATGCATTCAAGCTTCTGCTGGATGAGATGAAAGTGCTGTGTATCGCACCGAGACTGGAACTAGAGGAGACGGTCTGAGCGAAAATGAGAACGAAAAGAATAAAAGGGATAAAATTCGGGCTGCTATCGCCAAAGGAGATAAGGAAGATGAGTGCTTCAAAGATAATCACGGCTGATACTTATGGTGAAGACGGTTTTCCAATAGAGATGGGGTTGGTGAACCAGCGGCTTGGAGTTATTGACCCCGGGTTGAGATGCAAAACCTGCGGTGGTCGAATGGGTGAATGCCCCGGTCATTTCGGGCACATCGAGCTTGCTGCACCCGTTATACACATAGGCTATGCAAAGTTGATTTATCGAATGCTGAGTGCGACATGCAGGAAATGTGGCAGGGTTTTGCTGGAAGATGCATATTTTCTGTTCTCCGTCTCGGATACGGAGTTGGAACACGACTTGAAGCGAGAAATCATCTCGGCGAAATGGCACAAGGAATTTGGTGACAAAGGCTTCACGCTTTCGACTAACGCCAGCATCACAAAAGTGAAAAACGACGAATGGACAATAACCGATAAGGAACTATTTATTATCAGGAAAGAGGCAGGAAAACTAAACGTTTACGATGCGGGCGAAAAGGGGCGGTTTTTAAACGATATAGAACTGGGAAAAGGAAAACAACCCGGCGTTGGCGAAGCGGTGAAGCGTATGTTCAAAGAAGCAGCGAAACACACGGTATGCAGCCATTGTGGGGACCATTTATTCGATTTCGCCGCGGATGCGAGATTAGAGAATAGCTTAAACAAAGGAGAAGATATAATTTCAAAAGAATTAAGGAGGAAGTTCGCTACTGAGGGGCATGCGCTCAGCAAAAATCCGTCCATTAAAAAAGAAACAGACAATAAATGGCTGATAACGGACAAAGATAAGCGATACATCGTCAGAAAAGGGAATGGTAAGCTAACTGTTGACTGCGGCACACCTCAGCGAGTCATAAAATTCGATAAACCCTCTACATACATAGAGATAGACGAAAAAGAGAGAAAGCGTAGATTAATGCCCAGTGATGTGAGAGAACGACTTGAAAAAATACCTGATGAAGATATAGCTCTCTTCGGAATGGACCCGAAAAGTGCGAGACCCGAGTGGATGGTTCTTACGGTATTGCCCGTTCCTCCGGTAACCGCAAGACCTTCTATCACGTTAGAGAGTGGGCAACGAAGCGAGGATGACCTAACGCATAAATTGGTAGACATCATACGAATCAACCACCGATTTATGGATAATCGTGCTGCTGGTGCGCCACAATTGATAATTGAAGACCTCTGGGAACTTCTTCAGTATCATGTAAGTACATATTTCGATAACGAAATTGTCGGCATACCGCCTGCAAGGCACAGAAGTGGAAGACCACTTAAGACAATGACACAGCGACTAAAAGGAAAAGAAGGCAGATTTAGAGGGTCGTTATCGGGAAAACGAGTTAATTTCTCCGCTCGAACGGTTATATCACCTGCTCCCGATATAGATATAGACGAAGTCGGCGTGCCCGAAGCGATAGCAAAAGAGTTGACTGTCAACGTTAACGTAACAGAAAGAAACATTGACATCCTGAAGGAAACCGTAAGAAGAGGAAACAAACATCCGGGTGCGAACTATGTACGAAGAGCAGATGGTAAAAAGGTAAAAATAACCGAAACCAATTACAAGACGTTAGCAGAGGAGCTGGACATTGGGTGGAAGGTAGAAAGGCATCTTCGTGACCGGGACATCGTGCTGTTCAACAGACAGCCCTCGCTACATAGAATGAGCATAATGGCACACTATGTGCGTGTGATGCCCGGTAAGACATTCAGGTTAAATCCCACCGTTTGCCCGCCTTACAACGCTGATTATGATGGTGATGAGATGAACCTTCACGTATTGCAGACCGAAGAAGCGAGGGCAGAAGCGAAGATCCTGATGGCTGTGCAGCACAACATAATATCACCCCGATTTGGCAGACCCATTATAGGCGGTATCCACGACCACGTCTCAAGTCTGTTTTTACTCACGTATGGGGAAAAGAAATTTGACCGTGAAGAAACGCTGGAGATATTGAAGGGGATAGATATAGACGATTTAAGAGAGCCTGCGGGAACTTTTAGGTCTGAGGACAGACCTTACTGGACAGGGAAACAAATATTCAGCATGATACTACCCGCGGGATTGAATTTACAATTCAAGGGTAAGGTCGGCGGGGTTACGATACGAGACGGGAATCTGGAAACGGGCGTGATAGACGAAATAGCCGTGGGCTCGTTCAAGGGGAAAATAATAGACCGAATAGTCCGGCAATACGGTGAAGAAGCAGCGAAAACGTTTATAAACGATCTCGCTCGGCTTGCTACCAATTATATCCTGCGTGCAGGTTTTAGCTTTGGCATAAGTGATGAGGACATACCGAGAGAAGGAGAGCAGCAAATAAAAGAAGAGGCGATGCGTGTGGCGGAGCACACAGTTGACGAGTTGATAAGGGCGTATGAGGCGGAAGAGCTCGAGGCTTTACCCGGGAGGACGGTAGAGGAGACGTTGGAACTGCGGATAATGGAGACTCTTGGTCGTGCAAGAGATGAGGCAGGAAGCATCGCAGAGCGGTATCTCGGAATAGAAAACGCAGGTGTGCTTATGGCGAAGTCAGGTGCCCGTGGCTCACTGCTCAATTTAACGCAAATGGCTGCATGTGTAGGGCAGCAATCCGTCAGGGGCGAAAGGATAAAGAGGGGATACCGAGGGAGAACGCTGCCTCATTTTAAACCTGCTGACCGCAGTGCAAAGGCACATGGTTTTGTAAAACCTTCTTTCAAGGAAGGGTTATCACCCACTGAATATTTCTTCCACGCTGTTGGCGGGCGAGAAGCATTGGTGGATACCGCAGTCCGTACCTCCCAGAGTGGATACTTCCAGAGGCGGCTTATTAATGCTTTACTTGACCTCGAAGTGAAAGAAGATGAAACGGTAAGGGAAACAAGGGATACAATCGTGCAATTTAAATATGGCGAAGATAGCGTGGACCCTTCTGCATGTGAATATGGTAAAGTAGTAGACATAGATGAGATAATAAAAGACGTAATGGCAGGAACATAATCTGTGTCTTAAATAGAAAAAAGCCATACTTGATATACAAGGAGCAGAAGCATAATGGTTATGCAAACAAAGGGAGAAGTAACGAAAGAATTGACGAGAGCAGGAGTAGAGCAAGAGATAGCAGAACTAATAGGGGACGAGTTTATGCTGGCAGAGCTAACCGCGGGGCTCGATGGACTATTAGACTCCAAGGAGGTAGAAGAGGGATGCGCAGAAGATATAATAAGAATGGCGGGCAGGGAAGAGGAAGGCGAGATAAAATTAGGGGACATAGAGCTAAAGGTGAATGAAAGCGAGATACCAAAACGCATAAAAGATGAATTGAAGGAGAAGTTAAGGGCTATAAGAATAGAACTAAACAATGAAAAGCTGAATGCGATTTTAAATGGAGTCGCAGAGAAATATAACAAATCAAAGGTGGTGCCACGGGAAGCGGTTGGAATAGTCGCAGCGCAGTCTATCGGCGAGCCAGGGACACAAATGTCAATTCCTTTTTTTGAGAAGATCATTATAAAAATTGATAATCAGATAAGAATCATGCCAATAGGGGAATTTGTGGACAAATTAATGGATACATATCGAGTAGAAAGGGTTAATGAAACGGAAATATGCGATCTGCCTTCTAATGTGCAAGTTAAAGTACCAAGTTTAAATGAATTGGGGAAAATTGAATGGAAAGGGCTTATCTCGTGTAGCAGACATGATTATCCTAAGAAGCTTATTCATATTAAGACACGTTCTGGGAGGAAAATCATAGCTACCGATAATCACTCTTTTGTCATCAGAAAAGACAATCGGATATTGCCTATCTCAGGCAAAGAACTTAAACCTAAGGATAGAATTCCTGTCATCAAAAATCTTCCTTTAGATGATTCACTCAGATCATTAGAAATATCGAATTATCTCCCAAAAGATGAGTGGTGGTATGGAAGCGAACTTAAGAAGGCTTTAGATCCTTTATTAGGTTTTTCCTACACAATTCCAGTAGGTCCAGACCAGCTTCTGAACCATATAAAACAGAGTAATACTTTTGAGGTTCTGGATGGGTTCGTTTATCCATATCAAACCCACAGCATGGGAAAAATTCCTGAATGTTTGAAATTAGATCCAATGCTTGGATGGTTCTTGGGGGCTTATCTCTCTGAGGGTAGTGTCTCAAGGTATGCTGTGAATATTTCTAATACAGATGAAGCATTTCTATCCAAGGAAAGGGAATTTGCTAAATCTCTTAACCTTGATTATAGGGAAAAAGATAATTATAGGGATTTTGCGAGAGGGCATGATCTAAGTATGAGTTCCAGGGTTTTGGTAGAATTCCTGGAAAGAACATGTGGAAAGGGTTCAAAAGGAAAAAGGGTTCCAATGTTTGCATATAGTTCAGATGAAGCCTTTATTGGTTCTCTTCTCCGTGGTTATTTTGATGGGGATGGCAATATATCTGTGGAAAGAAAGGTTATTAGAGCGAGTTCTCGATCGAAGGAATTGATAGATGGTATAGCATTACTCTTAAGCAGGATTGGCATTTTCGCGAGGAAGTCAACTCAAGGCGGAGAATATTGGCTCTCTATTTCCTACCGGTATGCAGAGAGATTTAAGGAAAAAATAGGATTTGATACACCAGAGAAGGTAAAACGTTTAATTGAGCTTTGCCAAATTCAACCAGAAAGTTCTTATGATGTAATCGAAATGATTCCTGGGATTGGTCAATCGCTCAAAGTGCTAGCTAGAAAGGTTGGGCTTCCAACGAGGCTTGTTAACAACTTCACAAAAAGGCAGCGAATAGGTAGAACAACCCTCGAGAGATATGCTCGCCTTTTCGAAAAAGAAGCAAGAGATAAGGGCATTAATATAAATCAAGAACTTGCACTTTTTCGTCAGATGTTAGAAGAGGACGTTATATGGGATGAAATAATAGAGATTCAATATGCTAAACCAGGGGGAAAGGTTTACGATCTTTCAGTAGAAGGTCTAGAAACCTTTGCTACTGGGGAGGGAGTAATTACACATAATACCCTGCGAACTTTCCATTACGCGGGTGTTGGTGCGATATACATAACACTGGGATTACCGCGAATAATAGAGGTAGTAGATGCAAGGAAAAAACCATCTACACCTGCAATGAAGATAAAGTTAACCGGGGAGTATGCACGGAATAGAAACAAGGCAGAGGAACTGGCAAGGGAAATAGAAAAGACATATATACGGGATATAAAAAGCGAAATATACGTGTCCCGAAAGGATATGTCGGTGTGGGTTTCGCTACGCGAAAAGGAACTGAAGAGAAGGCATATAGAAAAAGAGGAAGTAAAAGAAAAAATAGAGGGTATGGATTCGGATGTGCACGTAGAAGAAGCGGAAGATGGTAAGTTGCGAATACAGGTGCCGAATAAGTCATACCAGGAGTTGCGAAAGCTTGAGAAGGAAGTGAATAACCTATCGGTGAAGGGAATAGAAGGAATAATGCGTGGAATAGTGAGAAGAGAAAACGAAGGAGATGGTGAATATATGCTGTACACCGAGGGCTCGGCACTGAAAAAGGTGCGGGGGATTGAAGGCGTAGATTTCAGCAGGACAACAACGAACAACATAGCGGAAATAGCAGACGTTCTGGGCATAGAAGCAGCTCGTAATGCGATAATTGATGAGATGATGAATACATTGGAGGAGCAGGGGTTGGACGTGGATGTCCGCCATGTAACGTTAATTGCTGATGCGATGACGATGGATGGCGAAGTGAAGTCGATAGGGCGGCATGGGTTAGCAGGAGGTAAAGTTTCCGTTCTCTCAAGAGCCGCTTTTGAGGTTACCGTGGACAATCTACTGGATGCAGCTATGTATGGAGAAACGGAGGAGTTAAAAGGCGTTACGGAAAACGTGATTGTGGGACAGCCCATAAAATTGGGAACCGGAGCAATAGAATTGGTAGCAAGAGGGGGACAATAAATGGCAGAGATAAAAACCAAGTCAGTTGAAATTTCCGATATGAACAGAGAATTACAAAAGGTGCTAAAAAGCGGTAAGGTATTGATAGGGTCGAACGAGACATTAAAAGCACTGAGGGGGGGAGACGAAGGAGTGAAGGCGGTCATTTACGCTTCTAACTGCCCTGAAGAGATAAAAGAGGGTTTCAGAGAGGTAACCAAGCAGAAAAATGTAAATCCCCTTTTCTATGAATATCCCGTTAATAGCCTTGAACTTGGGCTTGCATGTGGTAAACCTTATTCGATAGCTTCTTTATGCATTCGGGATACAGGGAAATCGGACATATTACGGCTTATTGAAAAAGAAAAAAACAGGTGATGTGAAGTGACCGTGAAGTTAGATACCGAGGGAATAGGGTATATCGGAGTATTTGAGCGTCTTACAGGAGCAGGAGTTAGGGATTGCCTGGTGAATAACGAAGAGAACAAGGTGACAATGGTGATAAAAAATGGGGACATGAGCATAGCGATAGGTAAGGGCGGCTCGAATGTAACCAAGGTAAAAAAGCTGTTAAAAAAGGAGATAGAACTTGTGGAGTACTCCGCAGATGTAAAGGAATTCATAGAAAACCTGTTTCGCCCTGCTTATGTGAAGAGCGTAGAGCTGTTGACCAGAAAGGGGCAGAGATGTGCATACGTGGATGTTCTCAATAAGGACAAGGGCATTGCAATAGGAAGGAACGGCGAGAAGATAAGGAAGGTAAAGGTATTAGTAAAAAGAAATCAAGATATAGATAACGTGATAATAGTATAGTGTAGAGAGGTATGAGGTGTGAGTGGTCGGATGGCTCAAACCTCAAATCTGAAACCTCAAACCTGTACAAACAAACCGAGGTAATAAGATGGGAAGAGGACTATACGCAGCAAGGAAGGCGAAGAATAGCCAAAGGAAGTCCAGGTGGAAGAATCCTGGCTATGTTCGAAGAGCATTGAAATCGGCTAAGAAAGCAGACCCTATGGAGGGGGCGCACATGGCACGGGCTATTGTCCTGGAGAAGGTAGGGATAGAAGCGAAACAGCCGAATTCAGCAATACGCAAATGCGTTCGTGTTCAGCTAATCAAAAATGGCAAGCAGGTTACCGCTTTTTGCCCTGGCGATGGCGCAATAAAGTTTATAGACGAGCATGATGAGGTATTGATAGTAGGAATGGGAGGAAGAAAAGGGAGGTCGTATGGGGACCTCTCAGGTGTAAGGTTCAAGGTGGTGGCGGTAACGGACATCGCATTAGACCAATTAATAAGTGGAAAGAAGGAGAAAGTTCTCCGATAAGAGATATATATAAAAACATTAAAAATTGTTAACCACAGATTACACAGATTAACACAGATGATAATATAGCGGTTTGGTGGTTTAGCGGTTTGGTCAAAGGGACTGAGCTGCTAACGAGCTAAACCTCTAAACTCGCTTAATCTATGTAAATCTGTGTCTAAATAGAAGGAGGTTATACTTTATATATAGTAAAAATAGAACAAAAGAGAAGATGAAACGGGAACAGGCGGCTGCGGATGTTGAACTAAGGAATCACGGAAAAGAAGTCTCTCGGAAATGCCTTGTTGACACGGGTGCAAGCAGGAGTGTGATGTCTAAAAGGATTCCCGAAGAGTTAGGAATTTTCATACGTTTATGCGAACCTTATGAGTTAATGCCTGCGGACAAGGAGGGCAAATTGAAGGTGATAGGGGATTGTAGAGTGCGAGTTGTCTTTCAAGGCGTAGAGGTGCCTGGCGGAGCAGTATTTGAGGTAGCAGATAATCTGAGAGAAGAAACTGACTTGATCGTAGGCAGACCAGAGATAGATGCATGGGACATCGTATTTACGCCCGAAGGACCAAAACCCAGGAAAGTACCGATAGAGTTTGAAATAATATGATAAAAAAAATAAATAAAAATAGGAAAAAATAAATTATAGACACAGATT
>JAGGZZ010000070.1 GCA_021161765.1 Candidatus Methanophagales archaeon
CTACTACAACCGGATAACCGCGTTCAATGATTTCCAGAGCCAAATAAAGACCCCGCTCTACTTTCGATGCGTCGAGCACGCATACGACCACCGAATCCCGGTTCTCCTCCAGCATTTTCACCGCTACTTCTTCTGCTCGGTCCTTAGGCTCTAATGAAAATGCCCCCGGCACGTCTATTAGTTCGACATCTTCTCCTCCCAAACGCATCCAGCCTTTCGTGAAATCCACTGTCGTTCCCGGATAGTTTGACTCAAATACTTTTGCACCCGTCAGCCGGTTGAAGAAAACGCTTTTCCCCACATTCGGATGCCCCATCAATAAGATTTTCATTTCTCTTTTTCTACCTCCTATTTCTATCCTTATCCCATCTCTACCACTATTTTTTCCGCTACACCTAACCCCAGAGACGTAAACGACTCGTCAACTTCTACCACCACAGGTCCTTTTATGGGCTGCTTCGTTGCCATTCTTATATTCTTACCTTCTCTGATGCCCATACCAGCTACTTGCTTTCTTAAATCCTCCGCTATCTCTCTCACCGTTCCTTCTTCATCAAAATCCATTTCACTCAGCTTCTTTTCCATTCTTTTTACATCCTCCTCACGACAATCTTTTGCGCCATTCCTCTACCAATGGACACCGTGTTTCTATCTACCTCTACGGTAACAGGTCCGTAGCATGAAATCACGCGAACAACACTACCTTCAAATAGACCCCTCAAGAACAACTTCTGGCGAATACCACGACCTCCTTCAATTACCATGACTCTGCCCTGTTCTCCGGGTTTCAACTGGCTTAACGTTAACCTGTTACTCTCACCCCAGTTCATTGATTTTTCCTTCTCTTCCATCGTAATCCCGCTTAGAGTCTGCTCTTCCATTTGTTAAATTATTATTTTTGTTCTATTCTATTCCACCCAGACCTTCTCTGCGAGCCCGTGCCCGATAGTTACCAACTGCTCGCCGATTTTCGCAAGCACGTAGGTTCCCCTTTTTGGAACGGGTGCAGGCATCTCCTTCCTGACCATTGTTATCTCTTTGCCTTCCGCTACGCCCATCTGTTCAAATTTTCCCTTAAGTGAGGTTCCACCCAATACCTTGCTTATCTTCGCGTGCTCGCCTTCCGCAAGATAATTAATCTGGATGTTTTTCCCTTCCCGTTCTACCATCACCTTCGATGCCTGACCTTCGCCCATACTTACCTCGCGGTCGTCTATTTTGAACACTAAGGTGTCGTCAGGGAGATGGCGCAGAAACTCTATCACTTTTCCTTTTTCAACCCCGAGGCCAGAGAGCCAATCCTCAAAGACTTTTCCGCCTTCAATGGTTTTTACCATTCCCTCCTCCCCCGTCTCAAGTCTTAAAAGAGGAAGTGTTTCGCCTTCTTTATCCACATACACCTTATCTGCCCATCCGCGAGCTACGACTGCTTCTCCTCCTGCTGATTTCAGTGAGATGGGTCCTACGTGCATGTGCACGGGTTCAGTGGCTACCACCGTAAGCTCAGTTCCTTCTGAAATGCCCAATTCCTCTAGATACCCCTTGACTTCCAAACCGCCGTCTATTTTCTTTATCCCTACTTTTACTTCAGGTTCGATTTCGCTCAATAGTTTCATTTTTTATTCACCATCTCTATTTAGAAGTTAGGAATATAAAAACCACGCCCTAAAAAGGTTCGGTTTTGGCAGGAAAACCTAAAATAGTTAGGTTTTGGAGAAAAAAACCAGATGAATTCCGCTCTCTCCCTTCGGTGCTGTCTGGGAATTCAAATAGGACCCTCAAGAAAAGAAATGAAAATCTTCAGATTCCAATCAATATCAATCTCATGATTATTCCAACCGTCAATGAAATGACAATCATCAATCCTGCCGCTTTGAGCATATCCCGGATGCCCAACTCTCGGAGCAAAACAACGAACGTAGCAATACAAGGGAAATACGTGGCCAATACTACGCAGGAAATCGTTAATTGTTGTGGACTCATATCCATGGGCAATAACATGCCAATCGCTATATCTTTCCTAAGAAATCCCATTATCAACGCGACAATCGCTCCTTCTGGCAAACCAAGCAGAGTCGTGAGAACTGGAGAGAAGACCGTTGAAAGAACGTCGATTACTCCGAATACATACAGCAGGTTCACGATGAAAACACCTAATATAACGAATGGAACTGCTTCTGCAAGAAACCCATACGCCTTGGTCCAGGTCTTTTTTAGTAAAGTTAAAGGGTCTGGTTTGCGGTATGGAGGGACTTCCAGTAACAACTCAGGACTCTCGCCCTTGACGATTTTTTTCAACAATAAGCCTAAAAGAATATATAGCACTAACAAGGTGCAATAGACGATGATTATCCATTTCATCCCATATCTACCCAAAATCCCAAATATCATTGCAGATTGCGCCATACAAGGAACCGCTATTGCCATGAGCGTTGCGGCTATGAACCGCTGCTTTCTCGTTTCCAGTATGCGCGTTGCTAACGCACCTGGGACGTTGCAACCAAAGCCTAATATCGTTGGCACGATCGCCGAGCCGTGCAATCCTAATTTGTGCAAACCTGTATCTACGAGAACGGCGAGTCGTGGCAAATATCCCACATCTTCGAGCAGACTGAGCATGAAATAAAATGTGATTACAAATGGCAGAACCATGTCGAAAGGGACGTATAAACCAGTCGTTAGAAGCCCGAAAGATTGCATAAAATCCAGAGATTCAACGGTGGATTTTCCTATCAATATATCGTGTAGCAGCCCTTCAGGCGAGAACGAATTTACCGCACCTACAATCCACGGTCCATAGTAATTATAGAAAATGGGGTCCATCAGATGTTCAACTATCCAGTTGCCGATTACGATTATGAATAGAAACGTCAGGAGTATCGTGAGTATCGCAATGGGGATGCCAGTTACTGGCTTCACCGTGGTATCAGCTATACGCTCCCAGATGGTGTGATGGCGGTGATGCACTACCTGAACTTCCTTGATAATTTCTCCTATTTTCAACCACCTTTCCCCTTCAGACATCAGCTCGATGGTTTTGGACGGCTTTGCATCACCCACCTTAGCTGCGAGTTCCTTTATTCCCTCCCCGGTTATTGCACAAGTTGGAACAACAGGCACATCAAGCAACTTTTCCAATTTTTCCACGTCTATATCAATGCCAAGGTGCTTTGTCTCATCCCATAAGTTCAAAGCAACGATAGTGGGCTTTTTCCTACCTATGATTTCCAGTGTCAAGTAAAGATTCCGTTCCAGATGCGTTGCATCCACGACATCTATTACTATATCCCCTTCTTGAAGCATGTACAGAGCCACTTCTTCGGCTTTTGAAGTTGGTTCTAAGGAATAAGTACCGGGAACGTCAATTAACCCGAACTTTTCTCCTCCAATGCGCGTATTCCCCTTTGTAAAATCAACTGTCGTCCCGGGATAATTCGACGAAATCACGTTCACACCAGTCAGGCGGGAAAAAACGACACTCTTACCAACGTTTGGGCAGCCCATTAACGATATCTTTTTCATATTTTTTGGATTAAAATGCGCCGTACCATACCTCTCCCAATTGCTATCTGCGTTCCTTCAACGTCTATGACGAAAGGTCCTCTCGCAGGTTGCGCTGCTATTATTGTAACGATTTTTCCTTCCATGAGTCCCATAGTCCTGAGATGACGTTGTATCCCAGCGCCATGTCCTAACGAAATGATTTTCGCCCGTTCACCTGGGAACAGCGTTGTGAGGGGAACCGCTTTTCTATCAGGTTTCATATCGCTCAATAGCTCCATTTTTTATTTCCCATCTCTATTTAAACGTTAGGAACATAAAAATCCAACCCTAAAAAGCTTCGGTTTTGCTAAAAAAAACGCCTAATGAAATTAGGATTTAAGCTGTGCCCTATGCCCTTCCCCCATTGGCCTTCGCAGCGAAATTCGCCAATTCTCGCTTAAGCGCGCTCACGCCGGAGCTGCGAAGGAAAAAGCAGGGTTTATCACGCATTTTACACACCCTTTTGACCAGCAGGCACGCATTGTGGCTGTTTATGTCTATCGGGCAGAACACCACGTCGTTCTTGTCCACAATACCTTCTATCGCTCTTTTACCGCCTTCGCAGTGCCCACAGTGGTAACAGAAGGGGCATCCAAAAGATTCTGCTATTTGTTTGTAACACGACTCAAGCGACTCCACACCGCCTACATACGCCACTCTCATATCCTTAAGCTGAGAAGACAATCCGTCGGGACTGCCACCATCAATATTGTCACGGCTGCCACACGCCGAAGCTGCAAACTTGCCGCTCTCCTCTGCCATTGTCATTTTCATCCCCTCTCGCGTATTGACAACGTTGAAATTGGAAGACGAAATCTTGACTAACGCTGCGTTTTCTTTATTCAGCCTTTTTCGTTCTTCCCTTAAAAACGCCAGTTCCTTTTTCATCGAATTGATTTGCTCAAACATTGATTCGCCGCCCGCTTCGTCTATTTCACGCTGTAATCTGCCATTTAATCGCCTCTGCTCTTCCAATTCATGAATAATCCTGATTTTATCCTCCCTGAGTGCTTCCCGCTCGGAAATCAGTTCCTCCCTCTTCTGCTCCAACCGTGTATAATTACGCTGAAGCCGGTCATTTGTTTCTAACGCCGTTCTTAGCTCGTTCATTACGTTTTCCGCTTTGCCATCAGGCAACTTACGTGAAAGTTCATCGTAAAATCGCAACGCTTGATGCTCTCGCAGATGAAGTGCGGTATAAATCTTCGTCTCGATTTCTTTATTATTGCCATTGGTTTTATCCGTTACATTACGTGCAGC
>JAGGZZ010000221.1 GCA_021161765.1 Candidatus Methanophagales archaeon
GTGAGGTGGAGATGAAGAGTAGAGACACAGATTTACACAGATTTACACAGAAAAGGGAATTTAATTTAGTACAAAAATAAGATTATGGATAAGGGGAGATAAGGCTAAGGGCAAATGGCAAATGGCTAAGGGCTAAGGGCAAATGGCTAAGGGATAAAGGCGAAACGAATGGGATATTACACGAATATACTTGCACGGCTGGGGATCAAAAAACACAGCAAAGAGAGAGAGGATAGAATAAGAGCATTTTTATAGTTAGCGGATAGGATAGTGCTGAATCGGAATTGAGCGAGCGCTGCGCTGCGGTGATAAGGTGGTCGGCACTGGTCAGCGGAAGCTATATAAATGAGGAAAGAAAGAAAAATAGAAGGAATAAAATGATAAAAAGCGGTTGGAGATGTAGTATAGAAGACTATCAAAAGATAATGTCAGAGATAGATAAACGTTGAGGCAAACTGGTGAAGATGAGAATAAATAGCGGGAATACCCGCATATAACAAACAATATCCTGTCTGCGGCGTGATACACGCTGCCGAAGAGTATGTGGATGAGATAATCGTTGTAGATGACGGAAGTGTTGATCAAACGTCAAAATTAGCAAAACGAGCGGGTGCTATTGTGCTAAGACATGAAACGAATATATTTAGCGGAGAAGCACGGGTTAAAGACGATAGAAGTGCCAATAACAGAGATTTACGTTGAGGATGGCTCAACACTGAATCCATGGAGGCATGGATTTGGTAACTTGGGGACAATCATCGCATGGGTTTCGGAGAATGAGAAAGTAGATTTATATAAAAGCGAGATGAATTTGGTAATAGTAAATGGTGTTTGATATGGAAGTAGAAGAGAAGAGTATAGAGAGAAAAATGGAAAAGGTTCAATCTGTAATAGGTGTGGGATGGATGAAACTGGAGAGAATCACTACGGACCCAGAAGTTATGAGGGGTCAGCCCTGCATTCGAGGATTGAGGATGCCTGTGTCGTTAATAATCAAGCTGATTGCTGCTGGTAGAACAAACAGAGAGATTTTAGATGACTATCCAGAACTTGAAGAAGAGGATATAAAACAATCTTTAGAATATGCTGCATGGACAGTTTCAGAGAAAGTTCTTCCATTGGTAGTATGAAATTTCTCGTTGATATGGCATTATCTCCAAAAACAGTAAAAGCACTTAGAGATTCAGGATATGAAGCTGTTAGAGCTAATGAATTGGGTATGGTAAAATCCAAGGATAGAGATATATTAGAATATGCCAAAAAGAATGACATGATAGTGATAACAGCCGATTTAGATTTTGGTGATATTTTAGCCATCACAGGATATAAAAAACCTTCAGTGATAATTTTTCGCCTGAAGGACCCTTCTCCAGAGCATGTTAATTCCCTTCTTCTCCCGGCTCTTCCACGCATAAAGGATTCGCTGGATAAGGGATCTATTGTGGTGATAGAGGACTACCGAATTCGTATCAGGGAGCTTCCTGTATTGTGAAAAAAATCAATCTCTTTATCCAAAAACTTTTCTTTTATAAAGAAACCTTTACTAAAGAAAGAATTAAAAAAGAAAAAGTGTAAGAAGGCGAAACGGATGGGATATTACACGAATATACTTGCAAGACTGGGAATCACAAATTTAGGGGTTCAGATACGGCTGATTGCGAAAGAGCTGGGAAGAGTGAATTTTGATTTTGGTAACGTCAATTCAATGACGAGAAGACAGCAGGAAAAACTATTTATTAGAGCAGTCAAAAAATATAGCAGTGTGAGAGAGGATACGATAAGGGTATTTTTTAGTTTGCGGACAGTGCCGAATCTGAATTGAGCGAGCGCTGCGCTGCGGTGATAGGAAGGTACGGCACTGGTCAGCGGATGCTGTCTATACAAAACTATAAGAAAGTTTGATCAACAAACTTTTAAGAAAAGTTTGACCAAAAATGCTGCGCAAGCTCTGCAGAAACCTTTAGAAAATGTTTGATCCAAAACATAAACTTTTAAAAGGGGATTTGAGAAAGCGGTTGCGATGCTCGACGAAGCTGAAGAAAAAGGGATATTTGCATGGGCACCACAGTTGAAATATTGGCTAAAAGACCAGGATCATATATTTTGGCTGGGGGCGGTGCGGTGAAATCCTCAAAGGCAACAGCTATATGAGATAAACAGAACGGAAAACTAAGTTGATAAACATTTATAAGGTGTAAAGTAGAAGATATAAATATGTTCGGACGAAGATATCGAGAGAGGATTGAGGTTAATAAGAAGAATTATTTTAAAGAGTGGGTATGGAAGTTATCAAAAAATGTGTTGGAGTTGGAGGTGAAATTAAATGACAGAAGTAACCATTAAGATACCAGAAGACATTAAAGATATTATAGACGGAATAACAGAGCCTCTTTATGTGGAAGCATTAAGAGAAATTGCTCGCAAAAGATTTGCTTACAACAAAAAGAAGCTTAAGGATTATAGGAAAAAGATAGCGATATTTGAAGCAAAATATGGCAAATCTTATGATGAATTTTCGCAGACTGTACCAGATACTGTCAAAGGACACGATGATTGGATTGAATGGTCATACCTTGTTAAAGTAGCTAATGAGTTATCAGCCAAAATAGAGAAACTAAGACTCCTTATAGGGAAATGATAGAAGCTGCCCTCAGGAAAACGATAGAACAATTTTCCGACATTGTTGAGTTCGCAGAAAAACTTGAGTTATCTGAAGAGGAGCATGTATCAAAGATAAAGGCAAAGCTAAAGCTCTTTGATGGTACTGCTTTGTGGATTAGAGAAATCTGGATAAAGGGTAAGATAGAAGTCTACAGTTATTATTGGCTGAGACCTGATGAGACGATAATTATGGGGTGGGACAATGCACCACATCATAAAGAAATAGCATCCTTCCCACATCACAAACATGTTGGCAATAGAATTGAACCATCACAGCAAATGGATATTAATGATGTGCTAAACTTTATAAGGAACTTCTTAGGTTAGAACACGGAAATTGGCTAACAGCAGATGAAAAGAAGTTTCTCGAGAAAATCTGGAGGTGTGAAAAATAAATGCCTGAACTATCAGTCGTAATCCCGACAAAGAACGAGGAGAAATCCATCGGGAAATGCATCGAGAAGATACAGAGAGTCTTCACAGAGCACCACATTGACGGAGAAATTATCGTTGCCGATAATTCAACGGATAACACAGCGGAAAATTCCAAGACTGTTAGAACCGCTAAAGAGAGGAGAAGCAGACCTCGTGCTGGGAAGCAGATTTAAGGGCGAGATAAAAAAGGGTGCGATGCCTTGCCATCATCAATATATTGGTAATCCAGTACTGACATGGATTGCGGCGGGAGAGGGATGATTTATTTCGATTGTGTCTGAGCAAGTTTTTAAACATGTATGTAATAGATTAATAATAGGGGTGAGGAAGAAATGGTAGAGGAAGGACAACTTGTGGAGCGGCTTGCTCCAAGGATAGAGGAGCGGATAAGATATAAAATAGTGAAGAGCATCATTGATGCGCTTGAGGAACAATTTTATCCGCCGGAGGAGATGTTCAGAGAGGAGTTTGTAAAGAGTGTAGAAGAGGCTGAGAAGGAGAGCGGCAGGATATTTAAAGACAGAGAAGAGCTCAAGGAATATTTAGAGAGCTTAGTTTAGCAGAAGAAGATGTATGAATATGAGATAAAGGATAGACTATCTAAAAAACTCCAAAAGGTATCGAAAAAAGAGCGCAGGGTAATATTTTTAGACTTTACGCATCATGATGAAGCATATAAATAATCCAAGAGTTGGAGCAAAATATGAAAATCGCATACAAAAACTTTTCTTTCAAACTTTCAAAAAGTTTAATCAAAATGCTTCGCGGAAAGAAACCTTTACTAAAGAAAGAATTAAAAAAGAAAGCTTACCAAACAACTTTTTTACCTATGTGGGGCTCCGCCCCACTACCCCGCAAGCCCTGTAAGGGCTTAGTAAAAACCTTGACTAAAAACATTTCCAAAGTTTTTCTTTTAGCACAAACCTTTTCTTTCAAACTTTAGGAAAGTTTAATCATCAAGCCTTTAAAAAAGGTTTGATCCAAAATATAATCTTTTAAAGGGGGATTTGAGAAAGCGTTTGAGATGTTGGAAAAAGGAGTGTTTGTAGGGGCACCAAGACTAAAGGTTTGGCTGAAGGACCTGGATTATGTGTTCTGGGGGGGACGGTGCGGTGAAAGGAGAGGGAAAAATGGATATTTACACCAGTTGTTAACATTAAGAAACATCTTTTAATATAATACAAAACGTGATATATTATGAAAGCGATTCCAGATTCTTGCACATTAATCTATCTAATAAAGACGGGATTATTGGATATAAAATGAAGAGTGTCGTGGCCATGCACTTACCGGAAGAGGTAATAAAAGAATTGGAGGATATTGCAAGAGAAGAGCATCTTGATAGTCTGTCCTTGATAAGGAAGATGCTGTTAGAAGAAGTTGAGGGGTATCTGCTAAAGAGAGCAGCAGAGAGATATATGGGGGGGAAGATAAGCATAGAAGAGGCGGCTGTTAGGGCAAAAGTTAGCGTGTGGAGAATGGTCGAATATCTAAGGGAGAGAAATATAAATCCGCCACCGGAGACTTTGGAAGAGATGGAAGAGGGATTAGCACGGGCAGAAGAGATTGTGAAGTAGTATGTGCCTTGTTAATTAAAAAGAAATCTTTACCAACAACTTTTCTTTTTACCCACGGTGAAAAAGAAAAAGTGTAAGAAGGCGAAACGAATGGGATATTACACCACCAATATACTTCCAAGGCTGGGAATCACAAATTTAGAGGTTCAGATACGGCTTATCGCGAAAGAACTGGAAAGAATGAATTTTGATGATAATGTCAATTCCATGACGAGGTCAGAGCAGGAAGAAGTATTCATTAGTGTAGTCCAAAAATATAGCAAAGTATCTAAAGAAACAATAAGAGCATCTTCATAGTTGATAGTGCCGAA
>JAGGZZ010000248.1 GCA_021161765.1 Candidatus Methanophagales archaeon
GATTTACACGGATTCTTTCTTTTTTCATCTGTGTTAATCTGCGTTAATCTGTGTCTATAATTTATTTTCTTGAAAAGATTAAGTTAAAATTAAAAAGGATGAAGCATTAGAAAGGATAAGTAAAGAGGGAGAAAAAAATGGGAGAAAAGGGATTGATAGCAAAAATTTCAGGTCCATTAGTTGTTGCAGATAAGATGCGTGGCTGCGAGATGTACGAAGTGATAAAAGTAGGGGAAGAGGGATTACTGGGGGAAACGATTAGGTTGGATGGCGATTCTGCGTATGTTCAGGTATATGAGGATACAACGGGCTTGAAGCCCGGTGAGCCGGTGATACGGACAAAAGCACCCTTATCCGTTGAACTCGGGCCGGGAATACTGAAGAATTTTTATGATGGTGTGCAGAGACCCCTGAAAGGCATAAAGGAAAAGGTAGGGGATTATGTAGAAAGGGGGGTGTCCGTAGATGCGCTCGACCGAGCGAAGAAATGGAAATTTACACCGGTGCCTACGGCAGAGGAGGGCAAAGAGGTAGTAGGTGGAGCTATTTTGGGTGAGGTTCAAGAATCAAAGGTGATAAAACATAAAATTCTCGTGCCGCCGGGAGTGCGCGGGAAGCTTTTAGAGTTAAAAGAAGGTGATTTTACCGTTCAAGATACCATAGCGAGGGTACAAACGGAAGGAGAGGATGTGGGGTTGAAACTAATGCAGAAATGGCCTGTGAGGAAAGGAAGACCCTACAAGGAGAAATTAGACCCTGAGGTGCCTTTGTTGACCGGGCAGCGCATTAATGATACTTTCTTCCCGATAGCGAAAGGAGGAACGGGAGCTATTCCCGGTGGATTCGGGACCGGGAAAACAGTAATGCAGCACCAATTAGCGAGATGGGCAGACTCACAGGTCATTGTGTATATCGGTTGTGGTGAGAGGGGAAACGAGATGACAGAGGTTTTGGAGGATTTTCCGAAGCTTATTGACCCTTATAGTGGCGAAACGCTGATGGAACGGTCAACGCTCATTGCAAACACATCTAATATGCCCGTTGCAGCACGAGAAGCGTCTATTTACACCGGAATAACACTCGCCGAGTATTATAGGGATATGGGCTATGACGCGGCGATACAGGCGGATTCCACGTCAAGATGGGCAGAAGCACTGCGAGAGATTTCAGGTAGATTGGAGGAGATGCCGGGAGAGGAAGGTTATCCCGCGTATTTAGCCACGCGATTAGCGGATTTCTATGAACGTGCAGGCAGGGTAAAGACGTTATGTCCTGATTCAGAGGAAAGAATAGGTTCTGTAACGGTAGTAGGAGCAGTATCGCCACCGGGAGGAGATTTCTCGGAGCCCGTGACGCAGAACACATTGCGAGTTACGGGCGATTTCTGGGCTCTTGATTCCTCTTTAGCAGATAGGAGGCATTTCCCTGCTATAAGCTGGTTGCGCAGCTATTCACTCTATTTAGGTAGCCTCCGCGAGTGGTTTGCGAAGTCTGCGGCGCCAGATTTCACGGAGCAGCGAGAGGAAATGATGGGACTATTGCAAAAGGAGGCGGAACTGCAGGAGATAGTCCAGCTCGTTGGTGCGGATGCACTCCCACCGCGCGAACGAGGCACATTAGAAGTTGCTCGTATGATAAGGGAGGATTTCTTGCAGCAAAATGCATACCACGAGATAGATTCGTTCTGCTCGCTGGAAAAGCAATATCTGATGGCAAAAATCGTTCTTCAGTGGTATGACGGTGCAATGGACGCGATAGCAGCCGGCATACGGGTAGAGAAACTGGAGGGGATGCGAATAAAGGACGCCATCGCGAGGATGAAATATGTGCCAAATGAAAGTTTCCGGGAGAAATACGAGCAGATAGTGAAGGATATGAAAGATGAGTTTGAAGCGATAAAGGTTAAATTGGAAGCGGGCTGAAAAGAAAGTTGACCTGAAGTTTTATGTGTATCTTGTATCCTGTATCCTTCATCTTAAAGATTGAGAGAGCAAAAAACAAATTATAGACACAGATTAACACAGATAGACAATAAAAATCAACAATGCTAACTTAAATTAAATAAGTCTGCGTAAATCAGTGTAAATCCGTGTCTTAAATAGAATGGAGTTATACTATATATACAACGAAGAAGAAAAGAGGTGAAAAGAAATGGCGGTAGATACTTCTGCACGTGAATACACAACGATACGAGAAGCAGCAGGTCCTTTGATTGTTGTGGAAGGTGTAGAAGGCGTTTCGTATGGTGAAGTAGTGAAGATAGTGACGCCGGGAGGAGAAGAAAAGACCGGGCAGGTGCTGGAAGCGAGTAAAGAGGTCGCAGTGGTTCAGGTCTTTGAAGGCACCAGCGGGATAGACACGGCAAAGACGAAGGTGCGATTTACGGGTGATATAATGCGGATAAGCGTTTCGCAAGATATGCTGGGTCGTTTTTTTGATGGCCTGGGCAGACCGATTGACGGGGGTCCGGAGGTGATACCCGAAGATAGGCTCTCTGTTATAGGCGCAGCAATAAACCCTACTGCACGTGATTATCCACGCGAGTTCATTCAAACCGGCATTTCCACTATTGACGGCATGAACACGTTAGTGCGCGGGCAGAAATTGCCGATATTCTCCGGTGCGGGAATGCCGCACAATGCACTTGCCGCGCAGATAGCGCGACAGGCGAAGGTATTAACCACTGGGGAGCCGTTCTCTGTTGTGTTCGCCGCGATGGGAATTACACACGAGGAAGCTTCTTTTTTTATGCGTGATTTTGAACGCACGGGGGCAATCGAAAGAATAGTAGCATTTCTTAATTTAGCGGATGACCCTGCGATTGAGCGCGTGATAACGCCGAGGATGGCATTGACAACCGCGGAGTTCCTCGCTTACGAATATGATATGCACATTCTCGTTATTCTCACGGATATGACGAACTACTGCGAGGCACTGCGTGAGATAGCTGCGGCACGCGAGGAAGTCCCGGGAAGAAGAGGCTATCCGGGATACATGTACACCGATTTGTCAATGAATTACGAAAGAGCAGGTCGGATAAAGGGGCGAAAAGGTTCGATTACGCAAATACCTATTTTAAGTATGCCGGATGACGACATTACGCATCCCATACCTGACCTTACAGGCTACATCACCGAGGGGCAGTTCGTTCTTTCTCGCGACCTGCACAGACGAGGCATATATCCACCGGTGGACGTTTTGCCGTCGCTGTCAAGGTTGATGGATGAGGGGATAGGACCTGAAAGAACGAGAGAAGACCACGCAGGTGTATCGAATCAGCTTTATGCGGGTTATGCAGAAGGCAGGGACATGCGTGACCTGGTTGCGGTCGTTGGCGAGGAGGCGCTGACAAGTAGAGATAGGAAATATCTGGAGTTCGCAGATGAGTTTGAGAAGCGGTTTGTTACACAGGACAGGAACGAAGACAGGAGCATTGAGGAGACGTTGAGCATCGGCTGGGATTTGCTGGCGACACTGCCCGAAGGAGAGCTTAAGAGGATTGATGAGCACATAATAAAGAAGTATCATCCGAAATACAGGAAAGCGGAGTGAGAATGGTATCTGTTTAGCTCTTTTTGTAACCACAAGATTACACATCGTGGGCTCTGCCCACGTCCCCGCAAACCCTGAAAGGGGCTATTTCACGAGAAAAACAATAAGGGGGCTAATTGATGCAGGATTGAGGATGGACTATTACAGCTCACCGCATTGATTAAGCAACAAATTTATATATTTAATAAGGTGCCATCCCGCCCGGCGGCATTCCACTGCCACCCATACCGCCTGGAGGCGCTCCCCCAGCCGGCCTTGCCTCGCGCTTTGACGCAATCACATCGTCTATCCGGAGTATCATCGTTGCCGCCTCTACTGCGGATTCCACCGATTGTTTCTTTGTCCGAAGCGGTTCTATCACACCTCCTTGCCACATATCAACGATTTTTCCCGTGTAAGCATCCAACCCCGCATTCTTCTCGCCGCGCTCATGTGCCGCTTTCAACTGCACCAGCTTATCTATCGGGTCAAATCCGGAATTTTCCGCCAATGCTCGCGGTATTATTTCCACCGCCGCAGCGAAATTCTCCACCGCCAGTTGCTCTCTCCCTTTTAGTGACGCACTGTATTCTCGCACGCGCAGCGCCAATTCCGTTTCCACTGCACCGCCGCCTGCAACTGCTTTTCCATCCTCGATTATGCACCCTGTTACCCGGAGCATATCATGTAAAGCGCGCTCAACTTCATCCACCACGTGTTCTGTCCCGCCTCTTATCACAATGGATACCGCATGAGGATTCTCGCACTCCTGTATAAACAGCATCTTATCCTCTGCTATCTTCCTTTCCTCCACCAAGCCTGCATGCCCCAAATCGCTTTCGCTTATCTCATCCACGGCAGTTACGATTTTACCCCCGGTAGCTTTCCCCAATTTCTCCATATCGCTTTTCTTCGCCCTTCGTACTGCAACAATGCCATCCTTCGCAAAATAATGCTGCACGACATCGTCTATCCCCTTCTGGCATATCACGACGTTCGCACCGCTCTCTTTTATGCGCTCCGCCATCCGGTGCATCGTTCTCTCCTCTTCATCAAGGAAACCCTTTAACTGGTCTGATGACGTTACCTTTACTTCTGCACTCGTCTCCGTCTTCTTCACTTCCAGCGCAGCGTTAATCAATGCTATTTTCGCATCCTCTACTTTCCTCGGCATCCCGGGATGCACCACTTCCTTATCTATTGCCATTCCCTGCACTAACTCAGTCTCTCCTATTCTCCCTCCGACTTTTTTCTCCACGTTTATATTATCTGTGTCAACCACTCTTTTACCTCCATGTCCCGTTTCCGTTATTGCCTTAACCGCCTTTATTGCAATTCTCGATAGGAAATTACGATAAGCCTCCGAGAATTTACCAGTTATTGTGGTTCGTGCTATTTTCTTCAATTCTTCGTCATTGTCTATGTCTATATCCGTAGCAATTTCCTCCAGCACCTTCCTCGCCCTTTCTGCCGCAAGTCTGTATCCTGATATGATTACGGAGGGGTGTATTTCCTGCTCCAATAGCTCCTCAGCCTTCTTTAGCAGTTCGCCTCCAATTACAACTGCGGTTGTCGTGCCGTCGCCTGCTACCTCGTCCACCGTTTTCGCAACCTCTATCATCATCTTCGCCGCTGGGCTATCTATGTCCATCTCCTTGAGAATGGTCGCACCGTCGTTTGTTATAACCACGTCACCAAGAGAATCCACAAGCATCTTATCTGTTCCCTTTGGACCCAAAGTAGTACGAACCGCAGAAGCAACCGCCTTCGCCGCATCTATGTTTGTGCTCTGTGCTTCTCTCCCCCGTGTTCGCTCACTCCCTTCTCTCAATACCAATACCGGTATTCCGCCTAACTGTCCCGCCATTTTTATATTTCCCCCTCTAACTAACTATACCCTTCTTCCACATTGAACTATAAGTTAAACCCTACGCAACATTTACCATTTAACCATATTAATATTAAAAATCTTGTGTTAATCTCGTGGAATCTTGTGGTTTGAAAACTATGCAACGAGAATATAAAAAACACGGGTTCTTCTCTTTTGTACCTTCAGACAGTCGAAGAAACCGAGAACTCTGGTGCTTGAAGCACGGTGAATCGAGAATAAACAGCGTAGGCAGGGTCCTGAAGGTATCGAGAAAGGGAATAAAGACAAAAGAAGGGGAGGAAAAAGTCGTTCTTAGCGGAATAGTTGCAGACTACACGGCAAAAATCCCCTTCTTTTCGTGGGAAGAACGAGAAGAGCTCGTGAAGGATAAGATAGTGCAAATAGAGAATGCGTACCTGAAGCGGTGGAACGGGCTGCCTACGTTACATATAGGGAAAAACACGAGTGTGAGCATAATTGAAAATTATATTGGTTTTCCCAGTTGGACGGTGCTGATGAAGCCTAAGAAGAGGACGATAGAAGAGATACTCGATTGTGAGGGTGCATTTGATGTGATATTAGAGGGAGATATAGTGTCGGTATCGCAGTCCCGGGGGGAAAGAAACAGAAAGAGAATTGTCCTGGATGACGGCACCGGTGCGTTATTTCTGGAATTTGAAGAGCATAAAAAGGAGCAGGAAGCAGATATTTCGTTTGGAATGCCTGTTAGGGCAAGGGGGAATGTGGTGGCGGTGGAATCGAAAAACGGTCTTGTATTAAAGTTGATTGCGGAAAAGGTAAAAATTAGCCGTGAAGCGTTTATGATACGTGAACTGAGGAACTTTCTGTCACGGTACGCATGATTATAGTCATTCCAAAAATTATTAACCACCAGATTACACAGATTTACACAGACGCTACTGTCCTGATTAAATTCAATTAACAACTTGTCAAATACAAATATTTTAGTAAAGTAAAATACATTCATTTTAGTACACAATTAGAAAGGAGCAGATAGAATGAAAATACGGCTCAAGCGAACGCTAAAACGGTATTTCTTCGATACACATCGGGCTTTAACACCTGCGGAGACCTGGGCAAGGCAGAAAAGCTGAAAGAAAAAGTCGGGATAACAAGAATGGAAGACATTACCGCACTTGATAAGCTCAACATACCCGTCTATTCTGCGAGCAGACCAGAAGCCGAAGAAGGGGCTGTTTCGGTATATACCGGAAAAGGTCTGACGAGAGAGCAAGCGAGAGTATCGGTAATCATGGAAGCGATAGAGCGGTACTCAGGGGAGCTAAAAGCCCGAGATAGAGCGAAATTCCTGTTTGAATCATACGACGGGGGGCGAGGCGAAAAACAAAAAGTGGACCCTGCTTCACTTATATTGTCCCGGCTTTCTACCATCGGTCCGCGTTCGAAATTAGAATGGTGCGAGGGTTATGACCTGCTAAGAGAGGAAGAAGTTCTTGTTCCTGCGAATGCCGTTTTTCATCCGTATGTATCACACAGCGGCGAAAGACTGTTTAGAAGTGACACTAACGGGATAGCGTCCGGGAATAACCTTGAGGAGGCTATTTTTCACGGGATAACCGAAGTAATAGAGCGAGACGCATTGAGTTATGTGGAATTGAAGAAAAACGCAGGTAAACAAATAGAAATTGACGAAGGCGATGGGATGATATTTGAGTTGAAAGAGCGGTTGGAATCCGCAGGTGTCATCCCTCATTTCTGGTATATTCCGTCAGACACGGGCTTTGCAACGGTTGCGCTGGCTTTGGACAACGAATCAAAGGATGCTTCATTGCTCGTTTACGGTGCAGGTACGCACAGCGACCCGCGAATAGCGACGATAAGAGCAATAACGGAGGCTGCACAATCCAGGGTTATGCAAATAGAGAGCATGAGGCGGGATGCGATGAAAGCGACATCAGCGAGACTGATGAGTTATGATGCGATAAAGAAAAGAAACAGGTATTGGTTTGAAGACAGGAGCAATAGCAAAGAAGAAAAAGTGGGGCTGGATGAACTTCCTAAACGGGCGACTGAAACAGTAGATGGCGATATAGCGGTTGCACTGGATAAATTGCGCCGGGTTGTGAACCGCGTGATAGTGGTGGACGTAACGAGGGAAGAGATAGGCGTTCCGGTTGTAAGGGCGATTATTCCGGGATTTGAAGTATATGCGAGGAATCCGGAAAGGGTGGGCAGTCGGTATAGATAAATAGGGCACGGTCTAAAAATCAAGTGAGTTATCACCGCGGAGAGCGCCTAGGGTAGCGGTTTAGCGGTTTGGCGTTTTAGCGTTTTAGCTAACGAGCTGAACCGCTAATAAACAAAACCTCTAATTCCGTGTGCTCTGCGGTGAAATTTAAAGATTATATCCTGCATCCTGGCTCCCTCACCCCATAGTTTCACATTTCACTCTCGCATAGAAACCGCCCTATTCAGTCTTTCAATCTCCGTTAACACCACTTCTACATCATGATTCTCCCTTTTTCAACGCCATTTTCGTAACTACGGAAGATATAAAGGGTTTTGCCCTTATAGGAGTATGTTCCATCGATGCTCAACACATATTCGCCAAGCTTTTCCTTTATCTCCTGAACATGCTCCTCATGCCAGCCCTTAATCAAGGATTCAAAGGTCATCGTCAGGTTTGTTAGCTCACCCATGCTTATTCTAATCGTTTTCTTCCCAAAAGCCTCTTTTATTTCTTCGTAGGTCTTGTGCTCTTCGTATCTCAGAGTTCCGGTATAC